>NZ_LANF01000005.1 GCF_000966265.1 Palaeococcus ferrophilus DSM 13482
AAATCCTGCAGGAGTTGAGCGACGCAGGGGCGTTGCAATAAGACTCTAAGAGAATTGAAAGCGTCGAGGGATTTCTTAAACGCCCGGCGTAGGGCCGGTTGCAATAAGACTCTAAGAGAATTGAAAGCGGGGAAAATCCCGCGCGGGTCCTCCATGTCGTCCAGGTTGCAATAAGACTCTAAGAGAATTGAAAGTCTTTTACGCTTGGGTGCAGAACTCTCCAGCGGCCCAGTTGCAATAAGACTCTAAGAGAATTGAAAGTCATTGACAACAATAGCTTCTGAACTTCTCCCCAGTCGTCGGTTGCAATAAGACTCTAAGAGAATTGAAGCTGGGGGAGGTTTCTGGGGTTTTTCTGGCATCTTTCTGAGCCCCCTAAGTTACCCCCTTCTTCAGCATCCCGCTAATCCTCGGCTTAAGAGTGAGTTTTCACTGGTTTTGAGGGAGTTGATAGGGCTTACATGGAATTCAGAGCCTCGGGGAGGAGTGCAGGCCCCGGCAACTAAACTGGGTTTACCGCAAAAACAAAACCCTTCAATGGGCTCTTTTCAGCCAATCGGGCACTCTCAAGTGGTTTTGCATGTACAAAAATGCACTACACCTCTTCCGCTTTTACAACTATCGAGAGTAGATGGGTGCACCGACGAGTTGCCGATAGGGTGGGGAGAAAAAAGGCGGGCTCAGCCCGCTATCTCCTGAATCTTCTTTCTAACCAGGGTGTTCACGAGCTTTCCGTCCGCCCTTCCGCGGAGCTTCGCCATGGCGCGACCCATTATCATTCCCATCGCGCCCATGCCCTTGGTCTTTATGACCTCGATGTTGGCTTTGATGACCTCGTCGATGATCCGCTCCACCTCTTCCTCGCTGAGGAGCGTCAGTCCCTTCTCCTCGGCGACCTGGGCGGCGGTTTTGGTCGGGTTCACCGCGAGCTCCTTGAATATCTCCTCGAAGGCCTCCTTCGCTATCTTCCCGCCGAGGTAGAGCTCAAAGGCCTCCCTTATGTGCTCCTCCGTTATGTTCTCTATCGGAACCTCCTTCTTGAGGCCCTTGAGAACGACCACGAGTATTGAGGCCACGAGCGAGGGCTTGAGGCCCTTCCCAACCAGCTCCTCGAAGAGTTCATCGCGCTCGTCGTTCACCAGCGTCTCTGCTAGGCTTCTGTCTATCTTGTACTCTTTAACGAACCTCTCGACCCTTTCCTGCGGGAGCTCGGGCAGGTTCTCGAGGATGTTTCTCTTGAACTCCTCGGTTATTTCTATTGAAGGAACGTCCGTCTCGGGGTACATCCTCGCCTTGCCCGGGAGCGGGCGCATGTACTCGGTGTTGCCGTCCGGCAGGGCCCTCCTCGTCTCCTCGGGAACGCCTTCGATGGCCTCTCTGGCCCTCTTAATGACCTCGCGGAGCGCGTTCTTCGCGGTCTCTTCCTCCGCCGCTACGAGGACGAAGGCGTCCTCCTCGCCAAGGCCGAGCCTCTCGATAACCGCATTAACCTCTAATTCTGTAATTCCATAGTTCGGTAATTCATCAATGTGGAATATTCCGCGCACGTACTTCTTTGCCCTGTTCGCCATCTCCGTTCCGAGCCTTCTTCCCGGCTGGATTTCCTTCCCTATCAGCCCGCGGAACTTGGGAAGCTTTACCGCCAGGACCTTTCCGCCGTTCTTGATGGCCTTCGCTATTATCTTCGAGCCTGTGTTCCCGAAGATATCCGTCACGTCGTGGAACTCCTCCTTGAGCTCCTCCGGCTTAGCTCCCCTCTTCCTCAGCTCGTCCCTTATCTTAAGAAGGTGGAGCTGCCTCTCGACTTCCCTCTCGATGATGAGAGGTATCATGTCGAGCTCCTGGACGCCCTTTATCTCGACCCTCGCCCCACCCCTGATGGAGACGTTGAGATCCTGCCTGATTGTCCCCAGACCGCGCTTGACCTTTCTGGTGGCCCTCAAAGCGTCGCCTATGAACTTGGCCACGACCTTCGCCTGCTCCGGGTGGTGGATGTCCGGTGTGGTTGCTATCTCAACCAGGGGGACACCAAGGCGGTCGAGGCGGTAGATTACTTTCTTCTCGCCCCTTTCCACAATCCTGCACGCGTCCTCCTCAAGGCAGACCGTCGGGATTCCAACACTGCCCCAGGGAGTGTCAACCTTCCCTTCCATGCCCACTATGGCCGTCCTCTGGAAGCCGGAGACGTTGGAGCCGTCTATGACGATTTTGCGCATGAAGTGAACCTCGTCAACCGGAACCGCGTTGAGGAGGTAGACTATCTGGAGGGTAACCTTAAGGGCCTCTTCGTCCGGTCCCCTCGGCGGCTCCTCGTCCATGTAGACAAGATCGGTTAGCTCGTAGTTCCCCTCGTAAACGTAGAACTTCCCCTTCTTGAACTCCTCGAGGGCCGCTGGATCAATCTCTCCCAACTCGCTCATGGTGGGCCTCAATCTTCTTTCAAAGGTGAAGTCAACTTCCTCGCTGAACTCGCTCGGCACGGGTGAGAACAGCTTCTTCGTGTCGAGCTGCCTGTGAATCTCAAGGCCGACCTTGAGGCCGAGTTCCTCGTAGTTGAACTTATCTGTCATCTCAACACCTCCAGGTTAGTTCTCAAAAAGTCATCATGAGGCTCTGCCTCCCAGTCGTAGTCGCTCTTCTTCAGGATTCCGGAGTACTTCCTCAGGATTGGGCCGGCTTTTCTCACCATCACCTCAACCTCAATGCCCTCGGGCAGTTCCACCTTCTCAAGGGGCTTGAACACCCCGTTTCTGTAGATGGCCTTAATACCCACCATCATCACCTCAGGTAAGTGTCAAACCTCGTGTAGGGCGTTATCTCGCCGGCGTAGTTGGTGAGCATCATCTTTCTGACCTCTTCGGGGTCGTCGGTGTGGCCGAGAACCCACATGAGCTTCACGTATGCCGTCTCTGGGAGCATGTCCTCGCAGGGTATAACGCCCGCCTTGAGGAGCTTCCTTCCGGTCGAGTAGACGTTGAGGTTAACCCTTCCGTAGAGGCACTGGCTCGTCATGCAGACGGTCACGCCCTCCTGGGTGGCGCGTTCTATGGCTGGAATAACGTCGTTGGGAGTGTGACCGAGGCCGGTTCCCTCGATGACGAGGCCCTTGTAACCTTTATCAACGAAGAAGTCCACGAGCTCGGCGCTCATTCCGGGGACGACCTTGAGAAGTCCTACCTTCTCCTCCATCTTGCCGTCAACCCAGACCTCGCCGTCGCTCCTCTTTTTGTAGTCCTTTCTAAGGAACTCTATCTCGCCGTTGGGCCATATCTTTGCTATGGGCACGTCGTTTATGCTCCTGAAGGCGTCCCTCCTTGAGGTGTGCATCTTCCTCGCCTTCGTTCCGCGGTGCGCTAAACAGTAGGTGTCGCTCGTCTCGCCGTGCATGACTATCGCCACCTCTCCGAAGTCGGCGGTGGCCATCCTTACGGAGCATATGAGGTTTATGGCTGAGTCGCTGCTCGGCCTGTCGGAGCTCCTCTGGGAGCCGACTAGTATCACGGGCTTTGTTAGGTTCCTAAGCATGAAGCTTAGGGCGGCGGATGTGTAGGCGAGCGTGTCCGTTCCGTGGGCTATCACAACGCCGTCCTCGCCGGAGTTGAGCGCGCTCGCCACTTCGTGAGCTATCCTTCTCCAGTACTCGGGCCTCATGTCCTCGCTCATGATGTTCATGAGCAGTTTGGGCGTGATGTTGGCTATCTCAAAGATCTCCGGGACGGCTCTAGCCAGTTCCTCCGCGGTGAAGGCAGCGTGGACGGCTCCAGTCTTGTAGTCTATCTTGCTCGCTATCGTTCCGCCGGTGCCGATGATGGTTACTCCAGGAAGGCCCTCCTTCCTTGGAAGGACCTCCTTGAATGCAACCTCCTCCTTGGGCCTGGTCCTCTCGACGATTTCGACGCTCTCGATGAGGTCTATCCTTATTCCCACGTTGTAGCCGTTGTCGAGCTTAATTGTGAGCGTCTCCCCTGGAGAGAGCTCGTACGGCGGCATTATTATGCCTGTGTACCTTATCCTCCTGTCCCCTTCCCTCTTGACGACCGAGATGCGGTCTCCGAGTGAAAGGTCCTTCTCCTTCATGAAAGTCTCAACTTTTCTCACGTTACCACCCTCCAATCAGTGTTCATGGGAAGCGTTAAAACGTTAGCGGATTTCGATTTTGAAGCGCGGCTCATCTATCCATGACGAGTGGCACCGCGGGCACTTGCTCGGGAGCTTTATCTCCGGCTCGAAGACGAAGCCGCAGTTCCTGCACATGGCCGGCTGTATGAGGAGAACCTTCCCCTCACGCTTGAGCGTTTTCGAGATTACCCTCAGGTCTTCCAGCAGTATCTTTTTGGTGCCTTTTCCCCTCATTTCGAGGACGACGGCGAGTTCGCTGATGCTGTAGTCCCTCCCTTCCAAAAGCTTTATTATTCTCTGCCGCCTCGTCATCATGGTAGTTAGTCCGGGCGAACGTTAAAAAGGTTAGCGGGTGGGGGAGATGATACTCGAAAGGGCCGAGGAGCTCCTGAAGACACAGAAACTGTGCAACCACTGCCTTGGAAGGGCCTTCGCGAAGCTCGGGAAGGGTACCAATGAGGAGAGGGGAAGGGCGATACGGTTCGTCCTCAGCATGGAGGGTAAAGAGTTTGATGAACCAGAAGTTTGTGGGCTCTGCGGTGGGGTTTTTGAGAGACTTGATGAACTTGCCGAAAAATGCACCGAGAAGGCAAGGGATTATGAATTCGAGAGCTTCATGGTCGGCTCAAGCTTTCCGGAGGAGGTGCTTGAGAAGGAGGGGGCCCTTTTCGAAGGACTCCCCTCAGAGCCGATAAACCGCGAGTTCAACAGGGAACTTGGAAAAAGGCTTGAAAGGGCCCTTGGGAAGAGGGCCGAGAGGAAAAACCCCGACCTGACGTTCCTGGTTGAGCCCTACTCCGGGAGGGTGAAAATCCGTACGAGGAGTGTTTACATTTACGGCAGATACCGGAAGCTTGTCCGGGGGATACCCCAAACTCCCCTAAAAGGCTACAAAGAGAGCGTGGCCTCGATGATAACGCGGCCATTTGCAAAGGCTTTCGGTGGAAAGGCTGTCTTCCACGGAGCCGGAAGGGAGGACGTTGACGTGAGGATGCTCGGTTCCGGAAGGCCCTTCTTTGTGGAGGTTAAGAATCCCCGCAGGCGGAGGGTTGAGCTTGAGGAGATAGCGAGGGAAATCAACGCGAGCGGCAAGGCGGAGGTCTTTGGCCTCAGGTACTCCAGCGGGGAAGAGATGAAGGGTGTCCTGAGCGAGAGGCACGACAAGGAGTACGAGGCCCTCGTTTACGTCCCGCAGGGGACGGATGAGGGAGACCTCAGGAAGGTTCTGGAAGTGTTGAACGGGGCCGTGATTCATCAAAGAACTCCGAGGAGAGTTTTAAAAAGACGGAGCGACTTAACGAGGGTTAGAAAAGTTTATAAAGTGAGTGGGGAAGTGGTTGATGGAACCCACCTCAGGCTGAGAATATTTTGCGAAGGTGGACTCTACATAAAAGAGCTGATATCGGGAGATGGAGGGCGAACGAGCCCTTCAGTTTCGGAAATACTGGCCAAAGAGGCCGTTTGTGAAGCACTGGACGTTATAAATGTTGAGAGGTGAATGAAAATGGTCAAGAAGGCACACACCCCGAGGAGGAAGACCAGGGGCAAACTTAGCAAGCACCCGAGGAGAAGGGGAATGCCCCCTGTTACCCAGTTCCTCAAGGAGTTTGAGGTTGGACAGAAGGTTCACATCGTCATAGAGCCGAGCTACCACAAGGGAATGCCCGACCCGAGGTTCCACGGAAGGACCGGAACCGTTGTCGGCAAGCGCGGAGATGCCTACGTTGTGGAGCTCACCGACGGGGGCAAGGTTAAGACGTTCTTCATACACCCCGTTCACCTAAGGCCTCAGAAGTGAGAGCCATGATAGGGAGAAAAAAGCTTGGGGAAAAGTACGTGACCCTTGCGGAGGTTCAGGAGATACTAAGGAAGGCGTGGGAAGAGGGCGTTAAGGTTAACCCCGAGGAGCCCCTGAACTACGAGGCCAGATTGAGCCTTGAGCACGCGGAGCGCTTCAGCAAGGTAAAGCCAGAGGACGTCGAGAAGGCCAGGGAGGAGCTCATAGCGACCTTCGACTGGATGACCGAGCGCCTCGCGGTCAAGCTCCTCGACCTCATGCCCGAGGACTACTTCGACATCCGCGTGATCTTCGCCAAGGAGGACTACATGCCCTCGCCCGAAGAGGGAGAGGCCATCGTGGGAATCCTCTCCAAGTACCGCAAGGAATGAACCTCATTTCTTCTTTTTCTAACCTTTCCAACGGATAGCAAAAGGTTAAAACAAAACGGCGCAATATTCTTCTGGTGGTGGTCATGGCCCTGAAAAAAATAGTGGGTATAATCATAGCCATCCTTCTCCTGTGGGGAGGGTATCTGGCCTACGCCCTCTACACCGTGGGCTCAAGCTTTAAGGTCAGCGGCGAGTGGGGGGATGTTAACGAGAACACCACGGAGCTCTGGATTCACATTGACCTCGGCAAGCCGATTCCTGCTACCCTAACGTTCACCTCCATCCACGTCTACGTGGCGGGCGTTCCGGTTGGAGAGGTAAAGAATGCCAAGCTCGGGTTCATGGGGAGCAAAATAGACGGCGTCTTCGTGCTTGACAACCACAGGGCAGTGGAGGCCTTCAAGAGGCACGTCGAGAACGGGGAGCGGAGCGAGGTCACCGTGGAGATTGAGGCGAAGGCACTCGGAATTCCAATCCACCAGAGCCTTAACGTGGACGTCACCACGGACATCCTCTCCTACCTCAACATCCAGACCCAGAGCGAAAAGGAAGGTGTCCTCATCACGCCCGAGATAAAGGGCATAACCTCACGCTGGGGCGCCATCGGAGAGGACTACATAGAGATACACAGCAACATAAAGCTCTACAACCCAAACGCCTACCCCCTGCCAGTTCCGAAGCTTTCCTACGCGCTCTCACTTAACGATATAGAGATTGCAAAGGGGCAGCTGAAGAAGGGCTTCACACTGCCGGCAAAGGGCGAGGCAACGGCCGAAGTTCTGACGCGCCTCGATACGAACCGGGCCATAAAGGCGTGGGTGAGCCACATAGAGCACGGCGAGAAGAGCACAGTGAAGGCTGACATAGTGCTCACGGTCAACTTCCTCGGAAAGGAGCAGTCCATCAGGATATCCGCCGTGGAAAAGACCGTGGAGACCGACATACTGGGCATGATAAACCAAAAGCCGTAAACTTTTGCACCATTTTCCCTTTTTTGATGACTCTTTACTGTTGCCACCATACCTCACTATGAATAGTAAAACTTATAAGTTCCTGCGTATTTCTACAACCGGTGGTACCATGGGAGCGATGGATGCCATTGGTGAGGGTATAGATTACCTGACGCAGGAGAGGAGAGCCCTCGTAATCCCGGGGGCGTTGATAGGAGTGGCTTACGCTCTCCAGGTTCTCGGGGAGGGAAAGAACGACGTTGGGAGCATCTTTGGGAACCTCATGGCAACGGAGCTCGGGAGGGGCCACATCTCAGAACCAGTATCATGGAAGCTTACGCTCGTGGCATCTCTCCTCCTCTTCGTTGCCGCACTCTTCATCACACCATACATCGTGGAGCGCTACAGGGAATTCGAGAAGGGGGAGCCAATTGAGGAGGGGCCCCTTGTAAGGAAGGCCCTCCGAAAGATGCCCGGTGTCCTCGTGGCGGGCATCGCCTACGGCATCGTTTACCTTCTCGTGTTCCTTATCGCCCTAATCCCCCTAATACTGGTCACGGCGGTCATACCCGGCCTCGGGATAGCCCTCGCGATAATCCTCGGCATTCCCCTCGGCCTCTGGATGGCTGGGATTGCTGAGACAGCCATACCCGCGTACCTCTGGACGGAGGATTTAGGGGAGGGCTTTGGGCTCCTCTCAACGGCGTGGGAAAACAAGGCGGAGTTCGCGGTGTTCGGACTGCTGGTATTCCTCGTATCGCTCGCGGGCTACCTCGTGGGGGGGATAGCCCTGCTGATCTTCGCCTTCATGGGGGCCGGCGTCGTGGGGGGCTTCCTGTTTGGCGTTGTCATGGCAGGTTTGAGCATCGTCACGACGGTGGCGGCCATAGAGTTCTTCAGGGACGTTAAGGGCTATTCCCTGAACTGGAGCGGTGAGGAAGCACTCCCCGTGGAGGAGACCTTCATCAACTACGACCCCCTCATGGGGGCCCGCCGCTACTGAATTTTATCTCTTTGAAAAATCAGGGAGGGGAGTGCCCGTCCGCGAGCCGGGCTGATAATGGTGGCGGCGCTACTCCCCTACCACCTTCTCAACCTCTCCGTTGCCCGGAGGAAGGATGGCCATTAGGTCCTCCTCGGCCACCTTGTAACCCCACCTCTCCAGGATTTTCTTTATCCTCTTCACGAACTCGCTCTTCTTGTGCCTCCCTGGGCGTATCACGATATAGCGGTCTGTGTGGGCCTTAACGGCATCAACGGGCCCGCACATTGGGAGCTTCTCACCCTCGTACTCGATCACTCCCACCGCGAGCCTCAATGGCAGACCGTGCATCCAGTTCCTCTTTCCATAGACCATGAAGGCGCCCTTTCCAAGGTACTCTCCGCTGGGGGCCTGCTTCGTCACCTGGCTCGGGTCGGCGTAGTAGGCATCCTCGCTGAACACGCCCCTGCTCCAGGCCTTGCTCATTGAAACGGCGAACTGGCATGCCTCGAAGAGCGTTTTCTGACCGGCCTTCTTGCCCTCCTTTATCACCACATGGGGAGCCCCGTAAACGTCGGCGTGGCAGTACCAGTCCCCCTCGTCCATGTACTTCTTCACGACCATCTCGTTCGTTGTGGCGTCCTTTCCTCCAATCACGAGGAAGCCCTCGCTAGAGATGAACCAGCGGAACTTCTCGAACCACTTCTTCTTTCTCTTCTCGAGCTTCCTGACCGTGGTTTCTTTCTTCAGCTCCTCCTCGATGAGCTTTTCAACCTCGTCAAGCTTTCTCTTCGTTTCTTCGTAGGCCTTCTTTGCCCCCTCAAGCTTGTGCTTTGCCTTCTTTGCCTTCTCGTAATAAACCTCGGCGTTCTCCCCTATGCTCCTGTCAAGGTGGAGGCGGACCTTCTTCCCGTCGAGCTCGATCGTGACGGCCTTGTCCTTTGGGTCAATCCCTCTGACCATGAGGGCAACCCTGTTGCCCGCTTTCTTCCCTTCCTCTATCCTCCGCTTGAACTCCTCCCATCCGAGCTTTTCAACCGCTTTTCTGAACTCGCCGAGCAGGCGCTCAACGAGGGCGAAGTGGGCGTAGATGAGGTCGCCAAGCTCCTGGTTGGCCCTCGCCTGGGCCTCAAAGCCCCTCATCATCTCCTCCTGCTTCTTCAGCGTGTGGAGGATGGAGCGCTTCCTGTCCTCAAGGCGTTTGGTCAGGGCCCTCTTGGCCTCCTCAACCGTTATGTTGCCAAAATACTCATCGAGGGCCTCGCTGAAGGTCTGGAAGTATTTCCTCTCGATGCCCTCATACTGGAGGAGTTCAATCGGCAGGACATCCACCGGCTCTCCGTCCCTATAGAGAATGTGGGGCCTTTTGGGGGCATTGAAGAGCCCGTTCATGGCATCGTAAACTTTTCTCAGCTCATCCTCCCCCAGCTCGGGAACCTTCCTAGTCTTCTCTACGCCAGCCCTCAGGAGTATCTCCTCCGCGAAGAGGCCGCCCATGTTGAACCTCCTCGCGAGGGCCCTCACAATCTCGACCTCTTCCTCCCGGATGAGCTCGAGGAAACGCTCCCATGTAACGTCAACGGGGCTCTCCCTTGCCGGGGGGAAGGCATACTCGCGCCCGGGCTTTATGGCCCTGTCCTTGAACTCCTCGTAGCGGAGGGCCCCTATGATCTTCCCCTCGCCGTCGAGAAAAGCAACGTTCCCCCTCCTGAAGAGCTCGGCCACGAGCGTGTACTCACCAAAACGGAGCTTTACAATCCTGTCGAAGTCGTGCTGCTCTATGCCATCAAGAAAGAGACCGCTCAGGTGTTTGCGGAGCAGCATGGCGAAGGAGCTCGGGTTTGGACTTTCGGTGATGTACGTGGTGAGGTGAATCCTCTTTCCGGCCTGTATTAGGAGGTCCTTCCTCCCCTCCCCCGCCTTGTGGAGCTTTATCCTTAAGATGTCTCCATCGTGGTAGACCTTATCAACCCTCGCTCCCTCAATGGCCTTGAGCTCCTCAACGGCGTAGCGTATGTCAACGCTGCTCATCTCGGTCTTCATAATCTCACCTCCACAAAAAAAAGAAGAGGGTCACTTCTTCTTTCCGAGGAAGTCAAAGAGGGTTGCCTGCTTCCCGCCCTTCTTCGGCTTCTCCTCTTTGCCCTCTACCTCGATTTCCTCGTCCGCCTTTTCAAGCTCCTCCTTCGTGAGCTCCTCCTCTTCCTCCTCTTCTTCCTTCCGCTCACTGAGGGCGATGGAGGTTTCGAGCTCGCCCATTTTCCTCTCCCTGCGAACCTGCTTTTGGATATTCATGGCTTTCCCTTTTATGCTCTTGGCCCTCTCCTTGCTCCCGGCCAGGAACTCCAGCTCCCTGTCGCCGAGCTCGAGGAAGGCCGTTATGTGCGCCGCCATCTCCTCGTTGTACTCGAATATCGCCCTGAGCACCTCGAGGGTCTCTATCGCCTCAAGCTTGCTCATATGCATCCTCTTCATTACCTTGCGGAGGATTTCATCCCTGAGACCGCGTTCATCCCTTGTGTTTTTGAGCATCTGAAGCGTCTTGGGTGGGTAGAGGCGAACAAACCCCTTCTTCTTGGTTCCCGAGACCGCTATTCCCCCGGTTATCAGATCAATGGCATACTTCCAGAGGCCGTATGTCCCTGTCCTGTTGGCCCTGCCGAAGTATATGTCCGCCCTGCTCAGCGTTTCGTAGGCCTTAGCAACGTCCTCCGGCTTCTCGTAGACGTAGGGGATGTTCTCATCTATCCAGAGCATCAGCTCCTCGGGTGTCTTGTCCACCCCCCAGGCCGCCATCCTCGCCTTTTTGACGTTGTCCGTAGCGAATATACTCCCAAGAACCTGGAAGACGCTCTTCTCCACGTCTCTGTATGCGAGGATGCTTTCAGCGTCCTCCGGGGCGAAGGCCACGGTCTCAAGGTCGTTTATGGCCGCCCTGAGGTCACCGTTGGAGCGCTGGGCTATGAGCTTTATCACCTCTCCGGGGACTTCGAGGTTCTCTGCCTTAACGATGCGCCAGAGGGCCTTCATAATGTCCCTCTGAGTGAGCTTCTTGTACTCCACGAGGAGCGACTTGTTGCGTATCGCCTGGGGGACGAACCAGTATTTGTTGGCCGTCATTATTATGGGGTTCTGGGCCTTGTCAATGAGCCTCGCTATCTCCCCCGCGCCGCTTGACTCCATGTTGTCGGCCTCATCGAGGAGTATGAGCTTCCTCCTCCTGCCGAAGACGTCCATGGTATATGCCGCTCCAACGTAGCGCTTTATCTTCTCCGTCGTCCTCTCGTCGCTGGCGTTTAGCTCTATAACCTCAAAGCCGTATTCGTTGGCGAGGGCATAGACGGTGGCCGTTTTCCCGACTCCCGGCGGCCCGTAGAGGAGGAGGGCCTTTTTCTTGGGTCTTCCTCTGAGCCAGCTCTCCATCCACTCCCTCACTTTGGGGAGTGCCTTGGCCTGGTTAACCAGTTCGTCGAGCCTCCGCGGCCTGTACTTCTCTGTCCACGGGAGCATAGGCATCACTTACCCATGAGAGTGAACTGAGCGAGGAGGGCTTCAAGCTGTATCATCTCGTGGGCACCCTCAACGAGGCGGAAGTTGTACTCACCAATCTTGTCCGCCAGGGCAACTTTCTTGGGCTCGCTTATCGGGAGGTTGAATACCTCCTTGTGCATCTGGATGATTACGTCTTCACCGCTGAGCCCCTGCTTGAGGAGTATCTCCCTCAGCTTGTCCCTCGCCTTGAGGAAGTTCCCTTCAAGGGCGAGCTTCATCATCTCGCGCACGTCCTCGGGCCTTGCCCTGCTCGCCACTGTGAAGACGTTCTCGTCGGTTATCTTCGTGTCGAGCGCTGCCGCGGCCTGGAGGACGTTTATGGCCCTCCTCATATCTCCCTCTGCCACGTAGAGGAGCGCCTCAAGCCCCTCCTCCGTGAGCTCGAGCCCCTCGTTTTCAGCTATGTACCTTATGCGCTCCGCTATGGCATCGTCGTTGAGGGGCCTGAAGCGGAAGATGGCGCATCTCGACTGTATCGGCTCGATGATTTTGGAGGAGTAGTTGCAGTTGTGGCTCACGAGGCCGTTTGATATGAAGCTGTGGTCAGAGGCGCAGGTGACGTCGTAGACGTCCATGTAGCCGAGCTCCTCCTTTTTGACCACTCTCTCCACGACATAGTCCCCGCTAACGCGCTCCCTCATGAACTCCTCGAAGGTCATGAAGTCCCTCGTCAGGCCGATGTGGACTCCTTTGAGCCTGTTGACGACGAAGTCCCTCTTAACTCCAAGCATCTTGGCGGCATGAGTTGGGTTGGTCTTTGCGGCGAGCTCCACGGCCTCCTCCGCCATCTGAGGAAGTATTATCTCCTTGTAGGCCATCTTTATCCTGAGGTACTCTCCAGCAACTCTGGCGTAGCTGTCCTTGACGTAGGTGTAGCCGACCCTCGTCAGGAACTTCAGGTAGTTGGAGTCGTTAGGAGTGACGATGAGCCTCACAATGAACCTGTCCCCCATCGGGCTCACTATCACCTTTGAGTCCACATCGAACTCCCTAAGGAGCTCCGCCAGGTCGTTGAAGAACTCGGTGGTCTTCTCAAGGCTCTCCCTCGCGGCGCGCATCTCAAGCTTTATCCCGTTGAAGTTGTACTTTTCGGGGTAGGGCTTGGTTCCATCAGCGGCGAAGAGGCCTCTCAGGAACTCCCTCTTGACGAACAGGGTACCCTTCTTTATCCACTCCGGAACGCGGTAGCCTTTCTTTGTCTTGTTCCCGACCTCAACACCCCAGAAGCGCATGAGGGCGTGAAAGGCCCTGCTGTCAACGTAGAGCATGTGTATCTTGCCCTCCACCTTCCTTCCCCTTATCTCGGAGGAGGATTCGCGCTCTATGATCTCCGAGGGTTTTAGACCGAGCATTCTGAGGTCTTTCGCCAGTGCCTCAAGCTCCTCCCTTGAGGAGTTGAACCATATTCTTGTGCCACCCTTGGCGAGGTGGCCGTCGCCAAGAAGGAAGCCGAGAATCCTCGCGAGGACTCCAGCTTTTTCGTCGTCGTACCTGACAAGCCACTTCTCCTTAACCTCACGGAGCAGGTGGTATGCCGGTCCGTCGAGTTTACCCGCGAGGAGCTGCTTAACTGCCCCATAGCTTATCCTTATCCCGAACTCCCTCTCAAGGATCCTCTTGACGTCTGCCGCGTTCCTGAGGGGAACCCCATCGCGGAGCTTTCTTACGAGCTGGCTCTTCCCTTCTATCCTTCTCTCAACGTAGCCCTTCTCCCCAAGGCTCTTGAGGAGCTGGTTCACCCTTACCCTTGAGAGCCCCACATTCTTCTGGATTTCCTCCCTCGGTGTCCACTCCGCTGGAATTTCCCGCAGTATTTCAGCTTCCCTCTCCGTGAGGCCCCTCCCCATCTCCGCCTTCAGCTCAAGGGCCCTCGCTAGGACTCTCTCCTTATCCTTTGTAGTCAGTTCCCGGAAGCTCTTCGCCTCTCCGAGTGGCTTCTTTCCGTTCTCAAGCTCCAACCTGGTTGTGAACTCGTAAAACTCCCTGAGGTCGATGATCGGCTCGGGACTGACCTCGTAGGGAGTACCCTCCAAGGTGGGCTTCACGAGGACTTCGCTGCCCTCCTTGAGGTCGTAGGTCTGGGCCCAGCCCGAGGGAGTCAGGAACATGTGGTCGCCCGTTGCCTCTATCACCCTTCCGCTTTCAAGGGTCAGCCTGAAGACCGGGTGGCCGATTATCTTTGAGTTGAAGGCAACCGCCGCTATAACCGTGTCCCTTCCCTTCTTGTTTGAGACCTCCTTAACGAGGCCGTCCTCATAGAATCTCAGGAAGTCCTTGATCTTGACTTCCCTCTCGTCGGGGGTGTATATCTTCGTGTCGCCGGTTACACAGCTGAGAATAAACCTCACGTTGTTCGAGAACATCTCCATCGTCCTTCTGAGGGCCTGCTGGGCGTCCTGGGTGAGGGCGTCAGCTTCATCGAGGAAGATTATCTTGAAGCTCGCCCCGGCGACGGGCTTCGTCCTCGCGAACTCCTTCACCTTCTCCCTGATGACGTTTATGCCCCTTTCATCGGAATTGTGGAGGAGAACTGGTACATCTCCAGCGAAGAATGTCTCGTTGCCCGGTACGCTGACGTCGTAGACGAAGTCGTTGTACTCGACGACCTCTATCTTTCTTATAGCGAGGGCGTGGAGGTCGGTCTGGGCGAGCTTCCTGAGGGTCTCGTAAATCCTTCTTCCTTTGTCATCCAGTTTCTCAACGTTGACCATATTGAGAACCTTTCTGAGAACTCTCTTACCAACCCTCTTCTTACCCTCGTAGAGCTGGTGTCTGAACTCGTAGCGCCAGTTGCCCTCGATGGCGTCCTCTATCCTCAGGAGCATCCCTATTATCGGCTCAGCCGGGAGGAGCTCCGCCTTGGCCCACTTCATTCCGCCCTTCCAAATGAGTCTTGCCTCTCTCTCGAAAAGGCTCGCCTCTATTCCCGAAATCCTCGCCAGCCAGACGGTGTCTATCAGCATGTCCCTTGAGACCGAGGATACCCTAACGACGCTCTTCCACTCGCCGCTGCCGTCGCCGTCCGCCAGCCCTTTGAGGAACGCTATTCTCTCCTCAAGAGGCGCTTCGAAAATAAAGCCCGGAATCCTCTTGTTTCCAGCCCTCCTTCCGCGGCCGTCGTAGAAGTTTTCCTCGAAGAATCTCGCCAGCTGTGTGCTGAGGAGCCTCACCTGATAGGCACTCTTCCTCGAGCGGTCGAAGCCAGACGTGGTGTGGTTCTCGTAAACGCTTACCCCAAGCCCCTCCGCGAACTCTCTAACCCTGTCTATGAGCTCTCCCTCGTGGCTTCCAAGGGTGTAGATTACCTGCCCAGAAGTCGTCCCCCTGAATCCAATGGCCCCCTCCGCCGCGTAGAGGCCCATCATGTAGGTGAGCTCATTATTGAGAGAGATCTCCCCAAAGGTTCTAACCCTTGCGCTCGGCTTTACGGTGTAGTCGGTTAAGTTGAGCACGTTAAGGAAGCCCGGAACGCTGGAGACGAAGCTCAGCAGATAGGAGCCTTCCTTAAGCTCGCTCGCCTTTACGCTCTCGAGCCCATTCTCGGTCAGAACCATTACCGAGTGGTTTCCAGTGAGCTCGAGCGTTCCTCCTCCCTCAAGGTGAACCCTCAGGATCACTGGGACGCGGTGGCGGATTATCTTGCTCACCATCGCCCATCTGACTTTGTAGTTCTCGTCAACCGTGAGGACTTCGAGGTTTTTGGCGTCTTTGTAGGCAACCTCTCCGTCGCTCCCATCGAAGAAAATCTTATCCAGCTCTGCGAAGGTGGTCCTCATGACCTCTCCCTTCAGCCTCACGAGTATCGGCGTGTCCTTTGAAACGGAGGCGTTAAGTTCGAGGAAGTTGTGCCCCCAGTGCTCCCCGAATAGCTCCCTCGCGAGGGCCAGAGCGGATGTGGTGTTGTGAACCACCGTTGGCATGTTCCCGGCAATGAAGTTGTGGTATCCGGGAACGTGGAGGTCGTAGATGATGAAATCACCCTTAAGTTCTTCCACTTCGGTTATCTCATCCCAGTAGAGCTCGTTCTGGGAGAGGAAGATCAGGTAGGCTATTCCCTCTTTGAGCTTTTCATCGGAGAGGATTTCCCCTATTAGTTCAAGCTCGATTTTCCTTATCTTTTCGAGCCCTTCAATCTTCTCTGTGTTGCTCTCAAGAATTATCCTCACGCTGGAGTTCCAAGTGCCGAGTTTTCTCCCGATTTCGGCGTAGCTTGAGTACTTCTTTGCGAAGAGCCTCATGGCCTCGATCGTAGGTTCAAGGTCAATTCCGAGAGCCTTTGCTATCTTGAGGTAGTTCCTCAGGCTCGGCTTCCTCTTGCCCTTTACGTACTCAAGGAGCCTGTCGGCCCTAATCCCAGTCTTTTCTGCTAGCTCTCTCCTTCTCTCGGCAACTTCGCTCCAGTCTATGAGGATGCTCCTTGACATGGGCTCCTTCAGCTTCTCAATCTCATCAAGACGGTAGTAGATTTCCTTCATCAACTCCCAAGAGATTTCCCTTGCCTTCCTGTGGCTCCAGCTCCTCTTATCGTCGGAGAAGTTCAGCCTGAGCCTGTCCCTGACATAGGATATGAGCTCATAATTGACCTTCAGGCTATCGAGGTTCGGGTTGGGTTTCTTGATGAGCTTCCTGGCCTTTTCGAGCTTTCCCCTATGGGAGAAACCGATCTCACTTAGGAACCTCTCCACGTTCTCTGAGCCTGAAATTGTGACGTGGTAGTATGTCTTACCCCGAACTTTTTTCTCCCGTATCTTCGAAATTATTCCGAAACCTGCCAGGGCATAGGTAATCTGCTCCGCCATCTCCCTGCTGGCGGTTGCGAGCACTATGCCGTTGTTCTCAACGCCGCCATCGCAGTCAAAGTATGCCCTGAGGAAGGAGCGGATCCCCTCCCAGCCTTTCTCCGGTATGTAAACCTTATCTGCTTTTCTTCCGGCCAAACCAAGCGAACTTACGAGCTCCCAGGCCCTCTTGGAGTTCACGTAAACGTCCGGTGCCCTGTTCTTGTGGATTCTCTCCTTAATCTTTGCATCGGGGAAGAGTCTCTCAGTCAGCTCCATAAAGCGCCGTCTTAAAGATGGATCAGTGTTTGTAAAGGTGATTACGTTGTTCTTTGAGTCGGCGTGGCCGTCCCCAATGAAATAGCCTAGCCATTCAGCCAGCGGGTCTTCCTCTCTTATGGCCGGAAGGAAGCGCGGAACTGCGAGCCTGTCACCTGGCTCGAGGTTCTCAGCCTTTACCCACCTGATTTCCCCGTTCTTCCTGTTCACGAGGAGCGGGTGATAAGGGGTAACCTTGAGCTCCCTTCCGAGGCGAGTTCCTATTCTTATCAGCCTCCTGGCCCTGTCCTTGTAGACGTACTGAACCTCAAGCTCCCTCAACTTTCCATCCTCGTCTATCCCGAGGACTTTAAGGCCTTTAACGGGTGTCGGTCCGAACCTGCCATCTGAAACTTTTTCAACAAGCTCCCCCAGCTCAAAGAGCTGACCGTTGGCGATGACGTTGGTATCTCCCGTGAGGCACTTCCCTACACCGGGCGGCCCTGCAAAGAGAAGATGGGGCATTGAACCGGTTTTAGCGTAATGTTTGAGCCTCCTGACTATGTGTGCCTGTCCGACTATATCCTCAAGCTTCTCGGGCCTGTACTTCTCAACCCACGGCTTCTCGAGAATTTTAACTTCCTTAACGGCTTCACTCATACCCATCACCTTGACCTAAAGAATAGGGGGACGGGAAATATATAAACTTGTTGAGGGCTCACTCCTCGAACCTGAGCTTCAACCCGGTGTGCTCCGCCTTTATGCGTTCTATCTTCTCCTCTATCTCTTCACTTAGCTCCCTGAGCTTCTGTGCCAGGGTTGAAAGCTCTGCTATGGCCTCTTCGAGCGCCTTTTCCCGCTCCTCGACCTCCTCCATTGCCTTTGCGAGTTTCTCCTCCTCGCTCTTCCTGTAGACCTCAATCTTTAGGCCGTCGTAGTCCCACCTTATGCCCCCCTCCGATATCGCGAAGGGAACGCTTATCCTGACCACGTCGCCCTTCTCAACGCCCATCTCCTGGAACCTCTCAAAGATAAATCTGTTGAGCTCCCCCGCGGCCCGAACTATCTCCTGCGGTGGGACTTTGCCCCCGGCGATTGCGAAGAGCACCCTCCTCACCTTTCTCGCGTAACCGCTCGCCCTCACGAAACCGGTTGAGAGCCTCACCGCCACCACCCCCCAAAGATTTTAAATACATTAAGATATAAAATTTTTCCGGGTGGTTACATGAACATACTCGTTTTTGGTCCCCCCGGGAGCGGGAAATCAACGCAGGCCAGGCGCATAATCGAAAGGTACGGCCTGGAGTACATCGCCTCGGGCGATCTGATAAGGGAGGAGATAAAGAAGGGAACCTCCGTCGGAAGGGAGATGGAGGCCTACATAAAGAGGGGCGATCTGATACCCTCGACTATTGTCAACATACTCGTTTACCGCCAGCTGAGAAGGGTCAGGGACGACTTCATACTCGACGGCTACCCCAGGACGGCTGAACAGGTTCTGGCACTTGAGAACTACCTCTACGACCACGGGATGAAGCTCGACCTTGCCCTTGATTTCCACGTGCCCAAGGAAGTGAGCATAGAGCGCATCTCAGGGAGGAGGATATGCTCGAAGTGCGGTGCGGTCTACCACGTCAAGTACAACCCCCCCAAGGTGCCCGGAAAGTGTGACGTCTGTGGCGGAGAACTCGTCCAGAGGGCGGACGACAGACCCGAGATCGTCTCGAAGCGCTACGATATATACACGGCCAACATGGAACCCATCATAAAATTCTACAAGAGGCAGGGCATCTACGTCATGGTGAAGGGAGAAGGGGACGTTGAGGAGGTCTGGGAGCGCGTGAGGCCGCTACTCGACTTCATCCACAGCAGGGAGGAGAAGCGGAGGGAGCACGAGGTTTAGCAAGGTTTTTAATGTTTCTCCCCAACCTTCCCCTATGTTCGGTAGTGAGGTTTACGACGGGGGGCGCTTCTGGGAGATTGACCTCCTGCGCGGCGTGGGCATATCCATGATGCTCGTTTCCAACTTCGTCACAGATTTGCAGTTTTTCCTCTCCTACTCTGCCCATCCCCTATTCTGGTACCTCTTCGCCCACTTAACGGCGGCGACGTTCGTTTTCGCCTCGGGTCTCTCGATATGGGTGAGCCTCTCGCGCAGCAGGGGTTACAAAAAGTACCTCGTCCGTTTTGGAAAGCTCTTCGGCCTTGGACTATTAATCACGCTGGTTACGGTGCTGTTCCTTTCGGAGGGCACCATATACTTCGGAGTGCTCCACTTCCTTGGGGCGGCAACCCTCCTCGTCATACCCTTCAAGAAACTGGGGAAGTGGAACTTTCTCGTGGCTTTTATCTTCATTGCGGGGGCCCACCTTGTCAGCAAACTGCACGGCCCGCTCTACCTCCTCCCCCTCGGCATAACACCGGAGGGCTTCTTCACCCTCGATTACTTCCCAATATTCCCGTGGTTTGGCGTCTATCTGCTCGGCTTCTCTACGGGGGCCCTGCTCTACCCCGGGGGCAGAAGGATTAGGGAGCTACCGTTCCCGTCCGTGTTTCCCGTTGAATTTCTGTGCTTCCTTGGAAGGCACACGCTGAAGATATACCTTGTCCACCAGCCCATCCTCGTGGGGCTTCTTCTCCTGCTCTACGGCCCCCTACCGGGGATATCGTTTTAAGAAAAGCACAAAGGGAAGGACAGCGGACAGCTTTTTGTTCGCCGGCGGGGGTTAGTAGAGGGCCTTGTCTCCGGTCTCGCCCGTCCTGATCCGTATTGCCTCCTCAACCGGCAGCACGAATATCTTCCCGTCCCCCGGAATGCCGCGCCGGGCCTTCTCCACTATTATGCTGACGATGACAGGAACGTCCTCGTCCTTCGCCACTATCTCCACCTTCATCTTTGCGAGCATGTCGTAGGGAGGAACGCCTCCCTGCACACCGCGCCCCTTAACAGGGTACGCCGTGAGGGGCACGAAGCCAGCCTCCTTAAGGGCGTTTTTAACGCGCTCAAAATCATCCTCCCTGAGGATAGCCTCTATTTTCTTCATGGTATCACCGGGTATAACTCGTCTTTGAGAGAGATAAGCTTTTCCCAACGCCGGGCCAAAGGTTTTAAATGATGGGTGGGACACCATTTTAGGAGGGGTTTAGGTGAGTGCTGGCTATTATAATGTGCCCGGTGTTATCTCCGGCCTAATAATCTTCAGTTTCACGTTATACGGCCTGTTCCGTGCCCATCAATACGTGAGTAAATTCAAAACACCCACCTTAAGGCGATTCTCCCAAACGTTCACTGTGGGAGTGTTCTTCTATCTCCTGGGCTCGATAGGGACCATAATAGATTCCCTAACCCCAAGGAAACTCTGGGAAGTTATGGCAACCTTCTTTACCATTGCAACGATTATCGTCCTACTTTCCACGTTCCGCTTCCTTTCGAAGTTCGAAGAGGCTGAAAGTTCTGTTGTCGAAACGGAACTGGATAGCACCCTTTCCCGGCTACCAAAGGCTCATGTAAAAAATAAAAAAAGCGGCCTTCCCGCCGGGGGTTTTGTTGTTTCGGAGAAAAACCTGGAGAAGGTATCACCCCTCCTCGGGACCTCCAATGGGGTCATCGTCATAAGCAGGAAGAAGAACCTCGAAACGTACCCCGTGCGGCCAGATAAGCACCTCTGGCTCAGCAGACTTGAGGTTCAAGGAGCCGTTGATCCGGCCAAGCTCCACGTTATCCTCGAGGAAACGCTCCGTTTCGTCCGCGATAGGGAGGGAAACGTTGTAGTCATAATAGATGGGCTGGAGTACCTCCTCCTCCATAATGACTTCAGAAGCGTCATGAAGTTTCTTGCCTCTCTGAAGGACCATCTCGCCCTCACTGGCTCGACCCTCCTCATAGTGCTCGAGAAGGGCACCCTTGACGAAAAAGAGTACAGCATAATAACCCGCGAGTTCCCACCCCTTGACGTGGAGGAACTTATGATAAAAACCGAGAACATGGCACTCTTCGGTGCACTGACCAAGGAAGGCACGGTGGAAGAGGATGAGCGCGATAAAGGTGAAGAAGTCGGAAGCGGAGAGGGCAAAAAGGGAGCTTAAACGGCTCGGCCTCTACGACGGCAGGCGGAGGCCCCAGGTTGAGGGTGACTTCGTCTTCCTACCCGTTCTCAACGACCCTATGCTCAGGGAGCTCGGCTATGACGTGGTGCCCGTTGAGTTGCCCATGAGGCCGGAGAGGCAGATATACAAAAACCTTGAGAGCGTTCTGGCGGAGAGGCTAACACCGGGGGAGCTTCAGCACCTGAGGCGCTACGACGTGGTGGGGGACATAGCCGTTATCCAAATTCCCCCCGAGCTTGAGCACAGGGTTGACGACATAGTATGGGGCCTCAGGAGGGTTCACCCATTCATCAGGGTCGTCGCCAAAAAGGGCTTCCACGAGGGGGCTTTCAGGATAAGGGAGTACTCCATAATCTGGGGAGAAAAGCGGCTAACAACGGTTCACAAGGAGAACGGCGTTGAGCTCAGGGTTGACCTCTCGAAGGCTTTCTTCAACCCGCGGATGAAGGGAGAGCGTTACCGCCTGGCACAGCTCGTAAAAGACGGTGAGCGGATTTTAATCCCCTTTGCGGGTCTTCTCCCCTACGCACTTGTGATAGCGCGCTATAAAAACGTCAAAATCACCGCCGTGGAGCTGAACGAAGAAGCATACAGGCTCGGCCTTGAGAACGTGGAGCTCAACCGGAAGAGGCTTAGGGGGGAGATTGAGTTCATCCACGGCGATGTTTTCGAGGTCCTGCCGGAACTTCCTTATTACGACCGCGTCATCAGTCCGACGCCCCGTGGCGTTGATGCCCTGGCCTTAACCCTGAGCAAAGCGAAAAAATGCCTCCACTACTACAACTTCGTTCATGAATCCAGAATTGCAGAATTCAAGAATTGCATAATTAACGAGTGCAGGCGAACCGGCAGGGAGTGCACCGTTAGGGTAAAGAAGGTCAGCGACTTCAAGCCGCATGTTTTCAAGGTCTGTGCGGATGTGAGTATTCTTTGATGGCGCTGGTGACAGTTATTCCTGCGCCAAAGGACAGAAAAAAGGGAAAAGTTCAGCCGGTCCGGACGTCCAGCCCGAACCAGACCTTCGAGCAGCCACCGGAGACACCGCAGACGTCAAAATCCAGCGACCAGTACTTGCTTGGGATTCCCGAGGTAGGATCCCAGTCGAAGTAATCATCATCGAAGACTATAGTTATCCCCACGTTGCCCATCGGATCATCGTCGTTTCCCCATTTTCCGCTATCCTCTTCCCAACCGGAGTACTCCATGTAGAGGAAGGGAACCCTCGCGTCGTCGCGCTCCAGCATAGCTAAGCCAGGCTTCAGGGAGAGCTTATCCCCGCTGAGGTACTTGTGGAATATCTTCCGGGCCGAGCAGGGCTGGCGGTTGAAGGTAGCGCCCTCACTTGAGCTCACGGGGTAGGAGTAGGCGTAGCCGGCTGGAGCCAAAACGTTGACCTCCACGTTGTGGAGCCCCTCGGTTTCGCCAAGGCTCTCGAAGCCAGCACAAGCCCTCGCGTAGTAGTAATACTCGTCGTCCCCAATCTCGGTGTCCTTCGTGAAATCCACCTCTAAGAGTTCAGCCTTGAGGTTGTCGTACTTGAGGAGCCTCGGCACCTCCACCTCGTAGATGACGTAGGTTACGCGCATGTTGCCGTCCTTCGACTCGGCAACCACGCGGTAGCCCCTCGTGAAGTCGGCCTCGTTGGGATGGAGCACGTAGACGGCATCACCAACCTTGTCCGGCTCTGCCCCAGCAAGCCAGTTGAAGACGTTTCCCCAGAGATCGTCCCCGCTCTGGCCCGTCGCCAGCCAGTTCATCCATGTAGCTCCTTTGTAGGCGTAGTTCGCCACCGTTCCAATCTCCCCTGTGGCCATTCCCACGGCGAAGTCCGTGAGGTAGCCGACCGTCTTGGTGACGTATTTCCCTGGCTCGTCCCTGTCCCAGGCAGCGGTTTCGAGAACGATGATTTTGTACTTCTTGGCCTCTTCCATGGGCATCGCGAGGATCGGATAGCCGTTCACGAAGGGTCTTCCGAGGGAGCCCGTCATCCTATCGTCGTGGTAGAGGAGTCTGCTGTTGTCCTCGGCCTCGACCCAGTGACCGATTGGATAGCCGAAGGTGTAGAGAGAGCTGTGGTTTATTGGATAAACCTTCCCATCGGGCCAGGTCATGCCGTAGGCCCACGAGGAAAGTTCTATCTCTCCTTCCGCGTAGTCTCCGTTCTCCTTTATGAAGACGTCCTCCACAACCGCCACCAAGTAGCGGTCAACGTCCTTCTCGATGCTCATTCCCTCGCTCGCGTCAACCCAGAGGTTGCTTTTAGCCGGGAAGCGGTCAACCCAGTTAGTCATCCAGAGGCGGAACTTCCTCCACGGGACGAGGCTGTAGAAGTTCTCTATCCTGAGGCTGACCCTCTTTCCCAGCTGGGTGTCCTCAACGGTTACGTTTCCGTCCCTGAAAAGGCTCCCCGAACTGTCTTTCAGCTCGTAGTTCCCATCCCTGACCTCGAGTATCCAGTCGGCCGTTCCGTCGTCGCTGCTGTCTATGTGGGCCGTGAAGGGGAGCCAGTCCTCTTTTGTAAGGTAGAACTCCAAAATAAGGTCGTAGTCGCTGCTCGTGGCCCTTAGACTAACCGGTTCGCCCTCGATGCCTAAGAAGGCGCTGGTGTAGTAGTCTATCCTCCCCTCTTTGGCCTTTATCACGAAGCTCTCCTTCGAGGGGTAGCTGAATGCTTGAAGCTTGGAACTCATCGGAACGGCCTCCACGCTCATGTAGGTCTTATCCGGAAAGATTGACGAGAAGTTCTCGATGGTGAAGCTCGCGGAGGAGCCTTTCAGCTCAACCTTTCCCTCCTGGAGCTTTAGGGGGCCGTTTCCGGTAATCTCGTAGAGCGTGAAGCTCCCTCCGCTTATCCCGCCGTAGAGGTGAACCTCCCAGCGCTTCCCGAACTCGTCTCCCTCGCTCAGCTTCATCACGGTTGGCTCGTATGTCACCTTTTTCCCGGTTATGGGGTCCATGATGAAAGGCACATGTATGTACTGCCCGAGGAGGTTCTCGTCCTTGAAGTGGAGCGTTAAAGTCACGCTTTCTCCAGGTTTCGTTGATGAAGTGATCAGGCCAACCCACTCAATAACGTCCTCCTCGCCCGGAACGTCCGCCATCGAGCTCAATGGCCCAACGTAGGTGAGGTTCGGCGGGTTTATGGGGGCAAGCTGAAGAACCGGCTGGAGTGTTATGTTCAGGACGATATCCTCCGGCAGGGCGAAGCCGGAGCCGCTCCCCTCGATGGTCTTGTTGTCCTCACATCCAGAATCCTCGCTCATGTCGCCTGTACATATAGGCAACCCGTCTTCGTCAAGCTGGACGCTCCCGTTTGGTGAGGGAGATGGGGTGGGTGTGGCCGTCTCTGTGGCGGAGGAGGTTGGGGTGTTCGTCTCCGTTTGTTTTGGGCTTTCAGACCCCGTGCTAGTTTCACTGCCCGTTTGAGTGACCGCCTCTGTTAGGGTCTCCGTGGAGGTTATAGTTCTTGTCGTCTCACTCGTTCCCCCGGGAACGCCGTTTCCAACACAGCCGCTAAGAACAACAATAAAACCGAGCGCTGCAAAGAGCATAAACTTAACATGTCCTCTCATGTCAATGCCTCCATCAAACCCGCGCCAGAAAAGAAAATAGGAAGGCATGCATGGGTTTGTATTTTACTTAGTTTTGTGCCATCTAACTATTTAACGATTTCCTCGCTCCGGAGTCATTAGTGAAAATGTTCCCCCGGCGCTGGGTGCAGCAATCCTAAAATCAGTGCCCCACTCTCTTCAGGTTTTCGAGGGCCTCCTCAATAAGTCTCCTAGCATCCGTTCTCTTCCGTATTCCCCGCAATACTGCGACAGCTTCGAACGCCCTGAAAAGTTCCTCATCGCGTGACTCCATGGCCCTCCCGCGCAGTATCTCGTAAACCTCCTCGAGAACGTCGTCAACAATGGCCGCCTCGACTTCGGTGTACTCTCCCCGGAGTATATCCTCCAGCATGATCCTCGCAAACTCCAGGTCATCAACCTCACGTCTTCTGCGGAGTCCCCTAAAGTGAAGCAGACGCTCCATCACTCCTCACCGGATTCAAGGACTTTCACAAGGAGCTCCGCTATTATGGGCTCGGAGAGGCGCCTGTCCTCTATACGGGTTACGAGGTCTATGGCATCCTCCACACGGTTCTGCCTGAGGAGGTAGTGGGCCACGCTGCTGAAGGCGAGGGAGCTTATCTCCGGGTCCTTTATCGCCGCGGCAACCCCCGCGGCCTTGTCGAGACGTCCTATCTTTAGATAATAGCTCACCGCCTTCACGAGCACCTTCTCATTGAGCGTCCTTGCCACTATCCCATCCACAACGGGCTCGAACTCAAGCCTCGGGCTGTCAATGAGATAGTTTAAGAACGCCCGGCCCGCTATCGCGAGTTCGTCGGCGGGCATGAGTTCAAAGTACCCCTCAAGAAGCTCCGGTCTCCGTGAGACAATCCCCTCCGTGAGCTTCACAAGGGTCTCCTCCATGTCCGGCAGGTTCCTGAGGAGGGAGAACGCGTTCTCAAACTCCCCGTTGAGGGCGAATATGAAGACGAGGTCACGGGTGATGTCCTCCCCAAGGTTCTCGGAGAGGTCAATGGCGACGGCAACGAGCTTATCGTAGTAGGCCTTGGAGAGGCGGGCCGCTTTGAGGTGAATGATTATCTCGCGGAGAACCTGTCTGATCCAGAATTTGTTCTTGAGGAACTTCGTGAAGTATATCGCCCTGTCGTACTCCTCAAGCCGGAGGTAGGCCTTGACGAGCTCCACAGTGGCTATGGAGTAGTACGGCTCCCCCTCCACCCTCTCCCATATGTATTCGGCCTTCCTCATCTGGAGCGCCTTTATGGGTGGCTCCCCCACAATCCTCGCGAGGTATTTGCGCAGGGCGAGTATTAGGATGTCATTTCTCAGCTCCCTGTCCGATATCTCGAGGGCGTGGTAGACCGCCTCATCAATCTCCCCGAGGTCAACTAGGTACATGACCATGCGGGAGAGAAGCACGTCTTTGATTTCAGGGGGGAACACCTCAAGACCGTCCCTGACCCTCTGAAAGAGCTTTTTCGATGTGCGCATTCCCGCCTTGCCCGTGTAGTAAGCCACAGCCGCGAGGGCCCGCATCATCCCAACGGGATCCTCTATCGAATCTATGGTATCAAGGGCCCTCTTAAAGGCAGTCTTTGAGAGTTCACTCCCCCTCACGGCCAGAACATGGCCGAGTCTGGAGTATGTGATGGCTTTGAGCTCGGGGTCCCGTATAATCTCCACAGATTCGAGAACTTCCTCCGCCAGCATGATTGTTCCCTCATGGTTTAGTCATTTATCTTATTTATACCCTTCGTTAGCATAGCTTCCCCGCAGAGGGGGCAAACTTAAAAAAGGCTCTCCCCAAGCCAGAACCATGGAATACGCTGTGATATTCGGAAAGAACCCCGAGCTGAGTGAGGCAGAGTTCCGCGCGTTTGCACGGCGATTTGGTATAAGGTTCAGCGAGCTCGAACGCTCCAGGGAGTGGCTGGTATTTGAGGGGCCTAAAAAGGTGGAGCACCTCTTCCACCGGCTCGGGGGTTCCCTAAAGTTAGTCCGGCTGGTTGATGGCATAGAGGAACTCGAGTACTCAAAGCTCTTCACCGTGAGTTTCTACGGTAAGGACGACTGGAAGCTCTGGAGGAAGCTCGGAAGCGATGTGAAGAGGCACTTCAGGGAGAGCGGCCCCGCCAAGTTCTTCAAGCCGAGGAACGTCTACGCGATGCCGGCGGAGCTCATCCTGAAGGGCTTTCCCGAGGTGAGGGACGTCGTTTTCATCTTCGGAAGGAGGGAGTGGATAGGCGAGACGGTCCGCGTTGCCGACCCCTTCGAGCTCAAGAAGCTCGACGTGGAAAGGCCCAGACAGAGGGCGATACTCTCAATCCCGCCGAGGCTCGCGAGGATAATGGTGAACCTCAGCGAGGTCAGGGAGGGAAAAGCCCTCGACCCCTTCTGCGGCGTTGGAACGGTGATTCAGGAGCTCCTCCTCCAGGGTTTCGACGCCTACGGGAGCGACATAAACCCCTCCATAGTGAACGCCGCGAAGGAGAACGTGGCGTGGCTTAAAAAGGAGTTCCGTGTGAAGAGGAGTGCCCACCTCGAGGTGTGCGATGCAAAGAAGCTCCACCGCTGCTTCCGCGGACGCTTTGACCTGATTGTGAGTGAACCGTACCTCGGCAAGCCCCTCCGCAAAAAGCCGACGAGGGGAGAGGCGGTTGAGATGGCGAGGAAGCTCGACAGCTTTTACTTTCCTGTCTTTGAGAGCTTTTCAAGGGTCATGAAGCGGAACGGAAGAGTTGTCTTCGTGTTCCCGGCATACAGACTCAGCGACGGCTCCATATACCGGCGCGAGAGGGGATGGCTCAGGAGGCTCGACTTTGAGGTGCTCGGAAGGTATCTTGACTTCGAGGAGAGGCACCGCGTTGTGAGGGACATCCACGTGCTCCGCTACAGGGGGTAGCATTAATGCTGGAGTATCCCGTCATATTCATCGCGGGCCTTTTAATCGGCACCATTGCGGGCCTTTTCGGCGTTGGCGGCGGCTTTCTCATAGTCCCGCTCCTGGTCATAATGGGCTTCCCGATTCACACCGCGATAGGCACGAGTCTCCTCTGCATATCCATAAGCTCACTCGCCGCGGCCTACAACCACGTGAGGGCAAAGAGGGTGCTATACCGCGTGGCCCTTTTGAAGGAGGCCTTCTCGGTTCCAGCTGCCCTGGGTGGGGCGTACCTCTCGAGGATGGTGGGAGAAAATCATCTGCGCGCGGTTTTCGCGCTCCTGCTAGTCTACCTCGCCTATCGCTTCCTGAGGGCCCAGGATGTGAAGCCTGGGGAATGGGAGGGGGAGATAAAATACAGGAACGTCCCCATCGTTGGCCTGTTCTCCGGCTTTTTTTCCGGCCTGCTGGGAATAAGCGGGGGAATATTGAACGTGCCCCTCTTCCATGCCCTCGTGAGAATCCCCGTTAAGTACGCCGTCGGCACGTCAAGCCTCGCGCTCTTTTTCACGGCCCTAGCCGGGACGCTGGGCCACTACAGGCTCGGGCACGTGGACGTGTCAACGGCCCTGCTCCTCGCACCGGGCCTCGTAATAGGGGCAAGTATAGGGGTGCACGCCCTCCACAGGCTACATCCCCAAAAGTTCAAGTGGGCGTTTTCCCTCCTGCTGCTCCTGATGGCGCTCAAGATGATCCTGTAAAAATAAAAAGTCTCATGTAACCTTCTCCAGACCCTCCTTCCTGACGATGTAGGTGTCCTCGTGCTTTATGGCCCCCTCCGGAATCATCAGCGGCGGATGGATTACGCTGAGCACCATGTTCTCCTGAACCTTCGAAGCCCTCTGGGGAACCACTATTGTGGTTATCGGCGGTTCCTCGATGAGAAGCCCGACGCCGTGGGTGTAGCCGGCTAGGTACGCATCGCCGAAGCCCCTCTCCCTGAAGAAGTTCGCGAGCTTCTTCTCGACGCTGGCCAGAGAAACGCCAACCCTCGTTTCCTTGAGGGCCATCTCAAGGGCCTCCTCCTTCACCGCTATGGCCTTCCTAACCCTCTCGCCCGGGTCTCCGAGCACGAAAGTCCTCGCCATGTTGGCGTAGTAGTTGTTCCAGTCGGCCCCGATGACCACGGTGACGACGCCGTTTTCCTTCACCTTTAGGTCTCTGAAAGGCTCGGCGTGCGCCCTTGGCGTGGTTGAGACGTAGACCTTGGGGTCTTCGCTGCCGTTCAGCATGAGTTCCCTCACGACCTCGGCAGCTATCTCCAGCTCGCTCTTACCCGGGGTTATGACCTCCTCGGCGACCTTCATTCCTTTCTGAGCTATCTTCCCGGCCTTCCTTATGTTGTCGAGCTCCCATTCCTCCTTTATCATGCGAAGCCCCATCGTCAGGTCGAGGATGTCCACTATCTCAACCGTTGGGTTGAGCCTCTGGAAGAGCTTGAGGAATATCAGGTAGGCGTCCCTCTCTATGCCGAACTCAAGGCCCACAGTCTGAAAGCCGTTGCTGTGTATCCACGTTACCACTCCAGCCATCAGGTCCTCAACGCGCTGGAACTCGCGTACATCTTCAATCCAGCTCTTCTGCCTGAAGAGGTCCGCCTCGCCCTTAACGACGTAGACCGTTGGTTCACCCTCCGCCGGGATCAAAAGGCTCGGCCTCAGCCACTTCGTCCCCGTGAAGTATATGAAGGTCGAAAGCGTCCTTATGACGGCGCCCTCGATGCCCTTCTCCCTCATCGCATCCTGGAAGCGCTCGACCCTCCTCCTGAATATCTCCGGGTTTCCCCTCATCATTCACATCACCAACATTTTCTTAGTCTGAACTCTTACTTAAATATAGCCGTACCTCCGAGTACAAGGGCCAGCCCGGCGAAGATCAGTACCGGTGGGGGGCCAAGGGCTGCAAGGAAACCTCCAATGGATGCCCCTACCGTGACTCCAAGTATATTGAAAACCTGTTGAAGACCCACGGAGGTCCCCCTAACCTCAGGGGGAACATCAGTCACAAAAACTGTACTGCTCAACATCAGCCCTGAGATTCCGACCCCAAAAATGCCGAGACTGACAAGGAGCTGACCAGGCGATAAGAACGCCGCCCCCGTGAGAAGCCCTGCAGATGAAAGCAGGGAGGAATAAAGAGCAATCTTTCCCGGCGTGATGCGAGAGAGGAGCCGCCCATATACAAAAAACCCTCCCGCGGCCACCAGAGAGGCCACACCAAGGCCAAGCCCCACAACCATCCTAGCAGATCGTTCTTCCCACAGGCCCCTATAAACCAGGCTTGTGGCCAGACCACCTGTGATAATACCCAAGGCCACATACAGGAAGAAGATGAGCCACAGTCCACGGAACACTGGAGAACGGATGTGTTTTAACTCCCTGAAAGAGCCGGCCGCGCCTTTCATGCCCTCCGGGAGGGTCTCCGGCAGGGAAGTACTGACAATGCCGGCGATGGCGATAACAGCAGAGAGCAGGAAAAAAGCCTTTCCGTAACCTATCCTGGAGGTTAAAATGCCCGAGGCCGCCGAGCCAACTGCTATTGCCACGGCTATCGACGCCAGAACCCTTACCAGGCCGTTTCTGCCGTTGCTGTCTGACTCTCTAGCCATTGATATTAGGGCAGGGAACACAAGGCTGCCCCCCAGGGCATGTAGCACCCTCAAAAAGGCTAGGAAAATGTAATCCCCCGCATAGGCATATAGGAATACTACCGCAGAGTCCCAGAGGAGCCCCAGTGTTAAGGTTCTCCTTCTTCCAAAGCGGTCAACGAGGATTCCGGCGAGAACACTGGCGGGGATCGCCGCAGCGCTGTAGAGGGCAGTGATAGCACCAGCCTGAGCCGGGGTGGCGCCCAGGGACATTGCATAGAGGGCTATCACTGGCATCAGGAAAGAGGTATCCAGTATCCCTGCAAAGCCTGCGAATCCCTGTGCAAGAGCCCTGCCCATGAACCCTCACCCGAGCTTCACCACGAGGAACCTGAGCGGCAGACTTCCCGCGTTCTCCACGGCGTGCGGAACCTCCCTCGGAAGGAAGACCAACGAGTCCTTTCTCGCCTCCGCGCTTTCCTTGCCAACTTCCACGAGGGCCTTTCCCTTCAGGATGTAGAGGAACGCGTCCACCGGCGTCGTGTGCCTCTCGAGGACCTCTCCGGGCTTTAGCGTGACCACTAGGACCTTGACGTTCTCCCTCGAGAGTAGGGCCCTCACATCCACCCCGTGGGGATTGTCAATACGCTCGGCAGTCTCAAAGTTTGAGACTATCACCTCAATCCCTCCAGTCCAGGAGCCTCTTCTCCCCCTCTATCTCCTTGTACGGCGCTATGTCCATGGTCATCTCAAGCGTTCCTATGTATTCACCCTTCTCATTGAAGAGCGGCACGTACTTGATGTAGACGTACTTCGGCCCGAGCCTGAGCCAGAAGGTTGCTTCCTCTTTCCTGCCCTCCTTGAATGCCTTGAGTATCTTGTTGACGATGTGGACGCTCTTCGGAGGGTGACAGAGCTGAACGGGCCTTCCGAGAACGCTCAGGGAGCGGGCGAATATCCTCTCACCCGGAGAGAAGAACCTCACGCGGTCGTCCTTGTCTATGAAGGTGACGTCAACGGGTAAAGCCTCAAAGATGGCCTTCAGCTCCTCAACGCTGACGTAGCCCGTTCCGAGGTCTATATCACCATCACGCTTTAGCTCGCTCCTGTCGAACTCCAGCGGCTGGCCCTTCAGAGCCTCCTGGACCTCCTTCGGAAGACCGAGCAGCTGTTCAACACTTAGCTCTGGATTGATCTCCCAGGGGTGGAGGGGCTTGACGTCCTCTCCGGGGTCCCATGCTGGCGGGTTCACCTTGTAGTAGCCGTACTCACCCTCCTGCATCCTTATGGCCTTCCACTCCCCCTCGCTCAGGAGGGCTTTGAGCGTCGGGTAGTAGATGTTGTTCTCCCTGAAGACCATGTCGCTGAGTGCAAAGGCTGCCTCGCCAGCCTTGTTCTTGAAGCGCTCGACGAACTCTTCCCAGGGCATTTCGACCCTCTTTCTCAAGAGTTCGGCGAGGTATTTTATCATAAACCTTATCTCGTCGTGCTTCGTCCATAGAACGGTAGCTATCGCTGTCAATCCTCTCCTCTCGATGTACGGGAATGTCAGCATCTCTTCACGGTTGTAGTGAGTGAAGCCGACCTTCCTCAGGTTGCTCACTATCTCCTCGAGCACCCCCAGAATTTCCTTCCTCATGCGTTCGTCCTTGGTCGTTGCCAGAGTCCTCGCGTAGAGGTTGAGCATTTCAGAATCTTTCATTATCTCCTTGTTCTCTTGGTAGAGGGTCTTGAGCGGGTGGCCGTCCGGCAGATCCTTCTCCTCAAGCTCGTCCGTTCCCTTAACTGCCTCGCGGAAGAGCTCCACGTGGAGGTCGCACATCTTGGCTATGTCTTTCGCTGAGATGCCCTCCTTGACCAGCTCCTGCTCAATGAGGGGAATCTCAAGGGGAGAAATCCCGCTGAGAACCTGTCTAAACTCCTCCTTGAGCTTCTCAACGCTTTCTCCCTCGTGTATCCTTAGGAGGAGCTTCTTGAGCTGCTCCTTTTTGTATTCGCGAGTGTTAAGCAATTCCGTCATCCAACATCACCTTCATGACGAGTGTCATATATACAACTTATAAGTATTTCTGGGCAAATCTGGCCAGTAAAGTTTATATGTCGCGCGTCATATTTTGAAAGGGTGATGGAAAATGATGCTCGACGTCCGAGGATTGACGGCACCACAGCCGGCGGTCATGATCATCGAGGCCCTCGGAAAGCTCAAAACGGGTGAGACACTTGAGGTGATAGGGGATAAACCCTTCGTGGATCTGCTTCCGAAGCTTGAGGAGGCTGGCTATAGGATAGAAGTCAAAGAAGTCTCTGGCTTCTTCGTACTGAGGGTGACCAAAACCGAGGAGTCAAAAGAGCTCAGCATGGAGGTCAAGGAGTGCGACGATAAGCTGGAGGAGATAACCGAAGATACCAACGTGGCAAAGCTCCTCAAGGCCTACCCCGAATCGCTGAAGATACTCGTTAAGTACGGCTTCTCGCCGCTGGAGAATCCGGTCATGAGAAAGACGCTCGCAAGGACGGTAACGCTGAGACAGGCCAAGAAGCTTCTCGGAATGAGCGACGAGCGCTTTAATGCCATGATGGCAGAGCTGAAGGCGCTGGAAAAGAGGTGACCAAGCGCTTTTTACTATTCCTTCACAATTTCTTAAATTGACCAAAAACTGCTCAAAATGATATCTCTCTCATGTTTTATGGCAATGGTTAAAGCATCCGCAGACACCTCACCCCTGAGAGCCTCCTCAAAGCCAAAGAAAATAAAGGAGAAGGACACGGACTCATCTCCCGAGCAGCTTTACCCTTTCGAGTTCCTTTTCTGCATCTTTGATGGCCTCATCAATGGCCCTTAAGAGGACGTTCTTTGGGACTTTGACGGCCATGCCAGAATACAGGACGAATGCCAGCAAAAACTCATCCTTTCCGGAGTCTGCCGCGTAGAGAACTTCAAGGGGGTCGTAGGTTGAAAGGGTAAAGCGAACGAAGGGAGGAGCCGCTCCTGCTGACAGCTTTTTAAGACCAGTAAGTTCGCGGAGAAGGCCCTTATCCTCCGGCTTTTTTGCCCCCTTGGAAGACAGCCTCTTGATTTCACAATCAACGTTCCACTTTACCCGCCACACCTCCGCAGGTAGTTTGCCGTCTACCACGAACGCCTTGAGAAGTTTAAGTTCCTCAACGTACCCCTCGAGATTAACGAACGCCTCCAGTACGTACGTGCTCCCGTAAACTTGAACTTCGTACTCGTCCATGATATCCTCAGGTTCACCGAACATCTCAAGAACTTCATGTGAAGGCGGCTTTAGTTTGAATCTGAGCCACCCCATCCTCACGGGTTTATTATTGAGAACCGCTTCCAGGTTCTGGATGGAAGTCCGGATTGTCTCGACGAGGTCTTTAGGGGTAACCTGTACCTCCCTACCATCCCGAAGGGTCAGGTAGACCCATCCACCCTCAGCCATTATCTTCAAGTCCCAGAGCTTTTTCGGGAGAACCTCCGTCGATTGGAGTGCTTTTAGGGAGCTTATGAAGTCATCCAGCGGCACCGGGTCTTCACTAATGAAAAGCGGCCCATCTTCGAGCACCAGCACTGGAAATCCCCTGTCTCCATCCTGTGGGGAGAATGAAAAAGCAAAGATTGAAACCACCTCCCGTCAATATCTCCCTGAAGATGGTGGGCATATCTTTCGCATACTCCACCAGATCGAGCCACTATTATTCCACTTTTTCGAGTATCTTGAGTACCTCCTCCCTCCACTCAAGATATTCACTCCTCAGAGCTTTGGGGATTTCAATGAGAAGTCTTTCAACTCCTTCGAGCGTGGCTTTTCTCATGCACTCCCCCAGTTCCCTCGCTGGGGCTCCCAATTTCTTCACTGAGTAAGTGGGAAGGGGGATATCGAAATTATCCGGGTAGCATAGAGTTACATTGTTATTCTCCCGTTTAAGAATCACTCCAAAATCCTCTGGAAGACCCAGCGAAAGCAGAAAGAAACCATCGAACGCCCCGCAGGAGCTTATCAGGGTTGTATAGTCGGGCTCGTCTTCAAGTTCCATGTTAGCAAAATTATTGGAGAGTAGGTACTTAGCTCCTTGGGCGAGGCTTTCAATAGTCAATACCAACCTCAGGGGGTGAACCGAGGAATAAACCTCAATCGGGCCAAGTTTTATCCTGTAGTGCCTCGGTGGAACTAAAATGGCCCTCCAGAGTTGCCCGTTGGACGTTATCTCAAGTCTGTCCCATTCTATTAAACACTCCATGCTGATCCCTCCCTAAGAAAAATTAAAAATAATGGGGAGTCCTCTCCCCACATGAGATATTCCTTATCACTCTTCTCTCATCCTCCTCAAACTTTTCAAGCACGTAGGGAATTTCATCGCATGACGCGACTGCGAAGGCCACTGTGGCGAAGATTGCCGCTAGAGCCTGCAGGATGTAGCAGGCGGCCCACACAATCCGCTTTCCATTCACCTCTATAGTGATCCAAGCCCCAAATCCTCCTGATTCCTCCAACTCTTCAAGAGGGGAATCAACTGAAAATTTAACTGGCATTGAGGGCATCCCCGGGCTTTTCTACTTTTCTCTGAAAAATTTTAAACAAAATTCAAGGCGAATTTTGAACCCATACATCATTCTCCCCGTTAATAATTTTCAATTCCCAGTAAATTTTTCAATCTTTTAGTTAGTTCCCTGTACCCGTCGATCATCTCTCTGTACCTTCTAATCCCGTTCTCATCGAATACGCGAGTGCAGGACTCCAATTCCGTGATAGCCTCCCCTGCGACATTCATTACGCTCCTCAAGAACTCACTGGTTGATACCCTGTAGACCTTTCTGTAGTCCACGTTCACGAGATACATGTATTCGCCCTTCCTGAACCGTATACGATTAAAATGGGGTCGTAGCTTCCAAGGAAGGATCTTAAAAACGGACTGGATGTTAGTTCGTTAAACTCCTCCCCCAATAGTCCTCTCAGGACCCTAACTTCCTCATCAAGCCAGTCCGGGAGTTCTGCGAGCCTCTTGAAGCTCCATCTGCATGACTTCACGTCTTCTGGCACTTTGCCTGTTACGGCATAAAATGCAAATCTAAAAAGCTCATAAAGAAATTCGTTGAGGTGGACAGTCGCGTTAAACACTTCCTCTACTCTGCAACTGATGGTGACATCATACTCACTGAGAACTGTCTCTATTATCGATTCGTCTGAATAGCCGTGTTCTTTTCCTCCCGTTACTGCCCTTCTCGCCCTTTTTTCCAAGGGCCCAAAAGGTTCTTCAAGTTTAAGTGTGATTTTGAAATTCACCATTTGTATCGCCCCAATGCTATGTAGTTAAAAAAATTAAAAGGTGGTCCCTTGTACTCAGTCCCAATCCACAGGGTGTGCTGTCACTATCCTGTAAAGATTATTGGACATCTTCCTAATAACTACCCGTAGCTTGTTCTTAGCGTCAAGTCCATAGTAATACTTTTCTAAGGACTACCCCATTTGGTGGATGCCCCTGCCACAGTTTATTTCTCCAGTTTCAATTGTCTCTTTGAGCGTCTGAAAAAGCATGTCTACAGTTAGATACTTAAATTTTGACTTGTATTGCCATTTTTCTTCTGAGATGGCCTTTCAATTATGTGTGTCGCCCCTTCATCATCAATTATAACCTCTCCTTCCGGGAAGTAGCTAACTTTTTGCATTGACTTTTCACTTTAGGGCATATCTCATCATTACCTTTAACCACTGAACCTTGGGGCGTAAGACCCCTAGCAAGGTATGCATTTTCAAGATTTCTTCAACATTGTAGATCCCACTCAAGAGATCATTTTTAATGTTGTCCACATATTCATCGGCATTTATATGGATGGTTGTATTATCATCAGATGATTTTATTTCGAGAACGTTTCCTTGCTTGTGGAGGAAATACGTTCTTGTTGGCTCAAATGTGCCAAAGAGCAATTTGAGAGAATCATTGCTAAACATTGATCTCCCTATGTCAACTGTTTTTAACGGATTAATATCCAAAGGAAAAGCCGAGAGACTTTTAATGCCGTTCTTTCCCTTTTTGACATACACTAAGGATAGGGCAACGTCTTCGAGGAAGTGAAGTAAATTCCCAATAGCAGGGGCTATAAGCTCGACATCCTCAATTTTCAGGCCGTATCTAACATCATACTCAAATCCTCTTAAAACAATGTCTCCCAGGAGCTTGCTAAAATCTTCTTCGTCCCCTTCTTTTACGGACTCGTTATAAGTTTCAACGGCATCTAAAAGTGAGGATAAAACAGCTTTTCTCAGGTAGCTGGTATCTGGAAGAGTATACCAGAGCTTAACTCTCGCCTTTGTCATGACGACACCTCTAGGATTTACTGCTCGATACGAAAAATTAAAGATGTAAAGTCAACTACTTTGATAAGTACACAGTAACAATCTTGTAAGTTTTTGAACCTATTTGGCGAAGCACCACTCGCACCCTCCCAAGTTTAGTGTTAACCTCTAGTGCAACTTCTCTTGAATTTGACTTGTCACAGTTTACCTCTCCTGCGAGTATTGCCTGTTTGATGACATTTGCAAGCCATTCCGCACTTATGCTTTTGGGAAAGGCAGTTGCATCGGGCTCTCCATAGTAAATTTCTCTTTTGAAGTGTCTTCTAATAATATGTCTTAAGTCAGCTTCATAAAGTTTCACCTTCCCTGGAGGCCAATATCCGCAGGAGGCGCTTCTTCCTCCAAATTTTGGGAGGTTTCTAGTTTCCCTGTACAGTTCTTTGGCAAATTCTTCTGCCTTCTCAGTGTCCCAGCCGTTAAGGTAGGCCTCTCCCAGGAGCCGGCCAAATTCTTTCGGGCTGAAGAGGTCGTCAACTTGATCGAGTTCGCTCTTTTTGACCTCCACCAAAGTTCTGGAACCGTCTTTGATGACCAATTTATCAGCGAAAGGAGTTGAAAATATCCAGATTTTCTTCAGATAAACTTGGACTTTAGGATGCTCCATCGAATGGCCCACAGTGCCTATAAAACCATCCCCGAACTCTGCCAGTTGCTTGAAACCTGTGGCTTTCAGAATGAACTCGGTGACCTTTCCACCGTACTTTTTGATCACTTCATGGAGTCCCTTTATCGCCAGCGTTGCCAGACCGACTGTTAACACGAGTAGTTCTTTACTACCGACGAGTATCTCTATGGTGGCTGCAATTCCCGGAAAAAAGTTGGGTTTGATCCTGTCTCCTGGCCTCTTTAAGGAATACGCGTTCTGGGGAAGTTCTATGGTGCTGTTCACCGTTCCGTTAACAAAGCTCGCCGTAGCGCTCGCACCGCTGAACGTTACTCCTAAAATCAAAAACCCGAAGAGCAGGGCGAGGGTTTTCTTCCACATTTCGGAGCACCTCCACCGGTTTGCAATGGATAATAAATCCAGGGCTTTAAAAGTATTACTATAGATAGTTTAACAAAATAATGAAGATTGAATGTAAAATCCAACTGGGAGAAGTTTGAATGATACGATTGCCAAAAACACGGCAATCTGCCTACCCGTTAACAAAGAGCATCAAAAAGGTGAGAAAAGAGAAAGCTCACTCCAGCTCCTCCGCGAGCGGGGCGTTCTCATCAACGCTTACCCCCTTGTTGAGCATGTCCATGAGGTCCTTCTCAGGATCGCCTATGAGTCTCAGGTCGAACTGCCTTCTGAGGGTCTCAAAGACGTTCGGAGTGAGGAACTCCGGCGGCTTGGGACCGAGGTAGATGCCCTTTATACCGAGGTAGAGGAGCGAGTAGAGTATTGCTATCGCCTTCTGCTCCATCCAGCTCAGGACGATGCTGACCGGCAGTGAGTTGACGTCCGTTCCCAGCTCGTTGGCGAGGGCAACGGCGATTTCAATTATCGAGTAGACGTTGTTGCACTGCCCGAAGTCGAGGAAGCGCGGGATGCCCTCGATGGTGCCGTAGTCCCTCGCGTTGTAGCGGAACTTGCCGCAGGCGGCGGAGAGTATGAGGGCATCCTTCGGAATCAGCTTGGTCAGCCTCTCGTAGTAGCCCATGCCCTTGTGCGGCGTGTCACAGCCGCCGACGACGAATATGTGCCTTATCTTGCCCTCGTTGATGAGCTCTATCAGTTTGTCCTTCAAAGCCAAGACGTTCGTGTGGTGGAAGCCGGTGAGGAGCTTCCCGCCGTCGTAGGCCTTCATTCTTGGAGTCTCAAGGGCCCTCTTTATCACGGGCTCAAAGTTGTAGTCCTCAACGTGGGGAACCCCCTCAAGGCCCGCTATTCCTGTGGTGAAAATCCTGTCCTGATAAGCCTTGGTAGGCTGCTGAACACAGTTGCTCGTGCCCACTATAACCCCTGGGAACTCCGCGAATTCTCTCTTTTGATAAAGCCACGAGCCGCCCCAGTTGCCGTAGAGAGCCTTGAACTTCCTGAGCTCGGGGTAAGCGTGGGCCGGGAACATTTCGGCGTGGGTGTAGACTTTTATCTCGTCCTCAAGGCCCTTCTCCTCTATCTGCTTCAGGAGCTCGTACATGGCCTTGTAGCTGTGGCCGGTCACGAGTATACCGTGTCCCTCAGCCGTCCCCGTGGGGACTTCAACCGGCTCAGGTCTTCCAAAGGTCTCGACGTAGGCCTTATCGAGGAGCTTCATTGCCTCGAGGTGGACCCTTCCGTTCTCAAGGATGAGCTGGAGGAAGCGGTTCTTGTCGAAGTTGACGTTGGTCAGCGTTGAGTAGAGCGCCTCGGCCAGGAAGTGACCGATTCTTGGGTCGTCGTAGCCGACCTCAAGCGCGTGGTGGTAGTAAGCGGAGGTGCCCTTTATCCCGTAGAGGAGGGCCTCCTGCAGTGAGTTCAGGTCGGGGTCCTTTCCGCAGACTCCCCTGATCGTGCACCCACCGGCCAGGCTCATCGAGCACTGGTTGCAGAGCATATCAAACGCCTCAGGAACGCGTATAGCCATGTCCATCAACCTCCCTTTTTTATGACACCTGTCATATATCGGATTATTATTGAATCTCCCTTCATAAAAACTTTGCGGTTTCTTAACCTAAAACGGCTTTATGACTTATGTCATAACAAACAGCCGAAAGACTGGCAGAAAGGTTTAAATATTCCATGCGTCATAAAAGACCACCATGAAGAGCAACGCCTTCGAAGTCGCCTCTCGCTACATCTACCCCTCCATCAGGAGGCGCCTTGTTGAGATACTTCGGGAGAGGGGTCTGAAGCAGATGGAGATAGCGGAGCTCCTCCACATCACCCAATCTGCTGTTTCGCGCTACCTCAAGATGGACAGGGGTGCCCTCATAGACCTATCGGCTTTCCCCGATGTGGACGGCGAAGTTAAGGCGCTCGCCGAGAGGATAATCAAGGAGAGGCCCGGGGAATACGAGATACACTCTTCTATTGTGAAGCTCTCGCTGGAGTTCCTTGGAAAGGGCTACGCCTGCACCTTCCACTCCCGGATCGACCCGGAGATAAACCCTGCTGAATGCCGTGTTTGCATCGAGCTTTTCGGCTGAACTAACGCTTGTAGGGTTCCTTAAGGAAGGTTTAATAACTTTCGATGCGAGTTTTAGCATGGTGATTTTCATGAAAAGAGCCCTCGTAACACTCACCCCCCCGGAGAGCAAGCGCTTAATAGCCAGAGCCATAGCGGCCATGCCCGAGGTTCAGCACGCTCTAAAGAACGGCTTCGTTTACATTGCCACCGGCACGACGGCCGCCTACGTAGCGGAGGAGCTGTTGGGGGAGAAGATTGAGAAGGAGAAGTGGACAGTTGGAGTTATAAGCAAGGGGAGAACCTGCGTTACCCCCAAGGCGACGTGGCCAAAGCACCTCGTCCTCTACAAGGGCGAGCCCTTCGACGACCCGCTTGAAGCCCTAAAGAGGATGGGGCCGAAGGACGTCTTCATAAAGGGCGCCAACGCAATAGACATCAACTGGAACGTGGCCGTTTTTGCGGCCGCTCCGGACGGCGGGACGATAGGGAAGACCTTCGGTTGGACGATAACCAAAGGGGTCTTCACGATAACGCCGGTAAGCCTTGAGAAGTTCGTTCCAACGCCGGTCGAGGAGAGCGCGAAGCTGACTGGAATTTACTCCTTCGACTGGGGAACCGGGCTCTACTCCGCGCTGGTGCCGATACCCCACTCCCACCCGGTTACGGAGGTTGAAGCATACAGAATTCTCGCGGGCGTTGAAGCGATACCGATAGCCGCCGGTGGCGCCGGTGGGGCGGAGGGAAGTGTAACCCTCGTCCTCGAGGGAGACGACGAGGCCATGGAGAGGGCGAAGGAAATAACGAAGGCGGTTAAGGGCGAGCCCTATCTCGAGCCCTACACGGAGGACTGCTCCGTCTGCCCATTCGCGAACATCTGTGGCCTTGGAAGCGGAGCCTTCTGACCTTCATATTTTTTACACCTGAAGCCTGATTTTGAGGGGGCATTTTGCAGCCGGGCAACCCTAAAATAGGAGTTGCGCGTAGTTCAAACCATGGAACACCGGAGGTTCGCCATCATCCTCACTCTTATCATAATGGCCGGAGTAGCCCTGCGGTTCCTGCCCACGCAGGAGGAGGGGCCCACCCAGAATGCCCTCCAGAAGGTCTCCCTCCCCGCCCCGAGGACAAGGGGGGATATGAGCGTTGAGGAAGCCATAGCGAGGAGGATGAGCGTGCGGGAATACCGGGACGAGCCCCTAACCCTCGAGGAGCTCTCCCAGCTTCTGTGGGCGGCGCAGGGGATAACCCACGATGGAAAGAGGAGCGCCCCAAGCGCCGGGGCCACGTACCCCTTCGAGCTCTACGTGGTTGTTGGGAGCGTTGAAGGCCTGAGTCCCGGGGTTTACCACTACGACCCCTCAGAGCACTCTCTTTCACTGGTCAGAGAGGGTGATTTTAGAGGGGAACTCCAGAGAGCGGCCCTGAACCAGGAATGGGTTGGGAAGGCCGCGGTGGACATAGTTCTTGTTGCCTTCTACGAGCGCACAACGGAGTACTATGGCGACAGGGGCGTTAGGTACGTCCACATGGAGGCCGGCCACATAGGGGAGAACATATACCTCCAGGCGACTGCCTTAAACCTTGGAACCGTGGCGGTGGGGGCCTTCAACGACGATGAGGTGGCAAAAATAGTGGGAACGGAGGGAAGGCCCCTCTACATATTCCCTGTGGGACGGGTTTAGGGGTTCAGCGGCGCCTGCGGAGGGCGGTGATTATTACCACGAGCACCACTAGAATGCCCACCGCGAGGCCCGCCCTCTTGAGGTTGCCCTCCGTCCGCGTGTTCTCCTCCACGGGGATTGTTATGCTCTTCTCGAAGACGTAAACGTTGTCGTCCCCGCTCTCCTTGTCGCCAACGGCCCTTATCCTCACCTGAACCGTGTAGTCCTTGGGGAGGGCATCGCGCGCGACGCTGATGACCAGCGCGCCCTCACCGCTCTGCCCCGGGTCGAGGTCACCTATGTAGTCCGTCCTCTTGACGAGGGTGAAGGGCTGGTCCGCCTTGACAACGCCCTCTATGATGACGTTCTCGGCCTGCTCGCCCCCCACGTTCTTGAGCTCCACGTAAACGGTCACATCCTCGCCCTGGAGGGGCGTTTTATCGAAGCGGACGTCTTCGATTTCTATCTTCGGCTTCTCGTTGACTATCACCGGGATGCCGAGTTCTAGCTCCCTGTTTTCTCCGTTTGCGTCAACGTACTCAATTTTGACGGGTATCTCGTAGGGACCACCGGTGGCGTTTCCAGCGACGTTCACCATGAAGGTAGCCTTGGCGGAGTCTCCCTGGGTGAGGCTTCCAAGGTTGATAAGCTGTTCGCTTGTTTCGGCGAGCTCAAAGGGAGGAGAGGGCATCGGCTTTAGGATAACGTAGCGTGCGCTCCCGCTTCCAACGTTCTCAACCTCGACGCTGACCTCCACGTTGTTCGTCCCCGCTAGAACCCTGCTCGGGGAGGTGCTCACCTTCGAGACTATTAGGCGCTCCCTCCCCGTCACGGCTATTCCCAGGAGCCTCTCGTCGCTCACCTGGGAGTCATCCGGTTCGCTAGTGTAGGTGAGCGAGACCTTGAGGGGGTAAACACCGTTCTGGAGTTTTTCGTTCGCCCTGAGGCGGAACTCGAGCGTTGCCTCCTCCCCTGGAGCAAGGCTTCCAACGTACTTGGCGTTGTCCTCCCCCACGGGGAGAAATGCCTCCACGTTCTGCTTTGCAAGCTCCCTTAGGAGCTGGTTCAGCGCGCTCTGGAGGTTCTCGCTCATGCTCTGGCTCCCCTGGACGGGGAGGTTCTGGAGGGAGGATAGGTCAACGGCGCTAACCTCGCCCTGCACCTCCGTCTCCTGGGGCTCTATCTTGAAGTAGAGGGCCTTGGCTGCCTCTTCTCCCACGTTCCTGAGGCGTACCCTGAGGGTGAACTCGTCCCCGGGCTCAATGTCCTTGGAGGTTTCAACCTCCTCTATCTCCACGAAGGCGCTGTTTTTTCTCACGACGCTTAGGGAGAACTCGAAGGTCTGGTCCTTCCCGTCCTTGGCGTCTCCGCTGTAGTAAGTGAGCTTGATGTTTAATGGGTACGTGCCCGTTTTGGCGTCCTCCTTCGCGTGGAGCCTGAAGGTGTACTCCACCTCCCTGTTCGTGCCCACGATGGAGGTGTATTGCTGGTCAGTGGTGTTGTCAATGAGGAAGGGGCTATCAACGTCCGTCAGCCCCTTCTCGAGTTTCACGAGGAGGTTCTTTGCAACGTCCATACCGAGGTTCTTCAGCCTCACCCTGACCTCGAAGTCCTCACCGGGCCTCACGAAGTCCGGCTTCTCAATCTCCAGGAGCTCGAACGTGGCGTCGCTCTCCCTGCCTACCGTTAGAGCCACGTAGTCAACGCTCTGGGCCATCTGGAGGTTTCCTCCGGTACCGATGGAGTAGAAAACGTTCACGTAAAGGGGGTATATCCCCGGTTCGGCGTTTTCGTTCACCTTGACTTTGAACTCGAGAACCCTCTCCTCCTTGCCCTCAAGGTACTCGATGAACTGGCTTGAGCTGTTCACGGGAAGGAAAACGTTCTGCGCTATCCCGCTCTGGCTGAGCGTCTGTGCCAGGGTGCTCGCGGTTCCCTCGGAGGCCTCCCTCATACTGACGGGCATTGGGGATACAACCACGTTGACGTAGCGCACCTTTAGGGCCCCTTCGTTCTTGATGTGGACCCTTAGGGTTACCTCGTCCCCGGGATTGGCGACTTTGGGCGCTTCCACACTTGTTTTGATGAAGGCGGGAAGTGTGGAGGCCTTCCAGTCGGCCGGCCCGCTTATGCTCAGCTTTGCGCCGTTTGGGTAAATCTCAAGGGCGGTTATGGCTACCGTGTCCCCATCAACGTCGAGCTCTATCGTCTCGTTCTCCCCTATGAGCGTGAACTCGGGAAACGTCATGGGCACCATTAGGTCTTCCAGACTTATCCCGAGCTCAGGGTGCTCCTGAATGGTCCGCACTATCGCGTCCCATACCTCAGTCTGGGGGGCGTTCGAGAGCCACACCAGAAACTGGGCGTACTCTAGGGGGTTGGTCGTGTTGTAGCCGAGGGTCTCCGCCATTGCCTGGAGGAAGGTAACGTTTGAGAGCAGCTCCTGAACCTTGCTCGGGTTTGGAATGTTTATCGTCGTGTAGTTGGCGTTTATTGGCTTTCCGTCCTTAACGACCACCAGCATGGCCTTGTACTCGTTCGTGAGGTAGTCCTTCTGGACGTCGCTGAGGGTCACTATGAGCGGCCCCACGAAGACGGCCTCACCCTTATCGAGGTAACCCTCGAATAGAAGGGCTTCCTGTGCTGTAACCGCCCCCAGGACGTTTGAGAGAACCATGAGCACGGTAAGGAACCCCAAAACCTTCTTCATTCTTTATCACCCCTAACCTTTTTCCCGTAGAAGATTTGAAGCAGTGCGGGAGTTACAATGAACGCGGCAAGCATTGAGGCGAATATTCCAACGGCGAGGGTCTTTCCAAAGTCGTGGATGGCGGTAAGCTCCCCCGCAAGGAGTGCAAGGAACCCTCCAGCTGTTGTCAGGGCTCCCACGAGTATGCCCGGGCCAACGCCCTCCACGGCCGTAACTATTGGGTGGGGGTTTCCCTCCTCGAACTCCTCGAGGAAGCGGTGCGTTAGGTGCATGCCGTAGTCAACTCCAAGGCCCACTATCATGGAGATAACCCCCGCGAGGGTCTGGCTGAAGGGAATCCCCGCGAGCCCCATGTAGCCAACCGTCCAGAGCGCTCCGAGGAACATCGGGAGTATCATCGCCATCGAAACCAGCGGCTTTCTAAAGAGGATGAGCACTATGAGCACCACGAAGAGCGTCCCGTAGGTCGAGACCTTGCTCAGATCCTCGTTCGTGTACCTGTCGAGAACGTAGTTGAGGTAGTCGTCCCCCGCGGGCCTGACCTCCACCCCTGGCGGAAAGTCCGCGCTCCGCGCCTCCCCCTCGAAGTAGTGCATTATCCGCCTGAAGTCATCGGGATTGACCCCTCCAAAGTTGCCCTTCACCTGGATGAGCGTGGTGGAGTAGTCGTCGCTTATGGGCGCTCCCTGCCCCTCCTCGAGGACCTCCTTTATCTTTTCCTTATCCTCAGGGATGTAGCCGTACTCTCTCACGACCACGTCCGCTATGCTCGAGGTCTCGAAGACGTTGTTGTAGTATGAATCCGCCATCAGCTCCCTCTCGAAGCGGTAGATGGCCCTCACCACCGAGGGGTCCCTGACATCTTCGGCCTTCACTATGAAGTCCACCTCGTCCTGTCCGCCGAACTCGTAGCGGACATCTCTGAGCGCCTCTATCTCCGGAATTCCCGAGGGGACCATCTTCTCAAGCCTCACCTCCGTGGTGACCAGAGTGGCCCCGTAGGCGAAGACCATGGTGAGTATGAGCATAATGCCCAGCGCGCTCTTCGGGTGGTCCCTCACACCCTTTCCGAGCGAATGGAAGGCCCTCGCCACGATTCCGGAGTGGGCCCTTATCTCCGGAACCTCGTAGTGCCCCACGAGGCGCTTCATGAGGTCTTCCTCGAGCATTATCACCGCGGGAGTGACCACGACGGCGTTAACCGCGGCCAGGGAGAGCCCCATTATGAGTGTCACGCTAAGCCTCTGAAGGGACGGCAGGACGGAGAGGCCAAGGGCCGCAAAGCCCGCTATCGTCGTAAGCGCCGCCCCGAGGAGGGCCTTACCCGTTTCAGCTATGGCCTCCTCCGCGGCCTCCCCAAGGGGTTTTCCACGCGCCCTCTCCTCGTAGTAGCGGTTCGTAACATGAACGCCGTAGTCAATGCCCATACCAACTATCATGGCCCCTATAACCGTCGTCGCCATGTCTATGGGGATTCCAAGGAGGCCCATGAAGCCGAGCGTCATTATGAGGCCAAAAACGAGGGGAATGAGGGGAATAATCGCCTTTAGAGGGGATTTGTAGAAGTACAGCAGGAGGGCCGCCACGAAGAGAAAGGCTATCGCCATGGTCCTGCTCAGGTCGTTCTGGAGCATGAGTAGAATTCTGTAGGTGATTCCAACGTTTCCGGTCTGGACGACCTCAACGTTTTTTGGAAAGTTCGTCTCCTCGATGTCCCGCTGGATGTCCTCGTAGACGCGCGTGATTGCCCGGGAACCCGCCACGGGGCTCATCTCGACTACCATCATGGTGGTCATGTAGTCGGAGCTTATGAGTCCCGATTTGGCCTCCTCGGGCAGCATGTCGAGCACAAAGCGAACCTCCTCCTCGTTCTCGGGGAGCCTCCCAAGGATTTGGATGTAGATGTCGGCGAGGCTCACGACGTCGCTCACGTACTCGTGCTCCCTGAGACGCTGCCCGAGCTCGTAAAGGGCCTCTATAACCTGGGGATCGCGGATATCGTAGACTCCCCCCTCCTCTATGCTCCCGACCTTGACTATGATTAATGTGGAGCCTCCTCCCTGGAAAGTGTTCTGGAGTGTTATGTAGTCCTTGACCGCATCAACGTCCTCCGGAAGCTGCTTTGTAATATCGCTCTCGAATTCAAGCTTTTGAATCCCGTAGAGTGACACAATGAGCAGGAATATCGCTATCAGCGCAAAGGCAGCCCTGTATTCCACTATTATCCTCGCGACCCTCTTGAGCATGCGCCTCCCCCACATCTTTCGGAAATTTCCGAAAGTTTTATATATTCGAAACCTTAAAAGGCTTTTGGTGGAGGACATGAGGACGTTCCTGCTGATGGCCCTTAGCGCCGGGAAGGAAGATGAAACCCTTGAGAGGCTTAGAGAGCATTTCCACGTTGTTGAGTCCCACAGGCTTTACGGAACCTACGACGCCATAGCCATCGTTGAGGTTAACGACATCAACGAGCTCTCGGAGACCATAAACGGGCTTTTAAACGATGGAAGCGGAATCCTCTACGTTGAGACACTCATGGAGAGGGGTGAGGGTGATGGGAGTTGAAGAAGCCAAGAGGATAATGATGGAGCACTTCGCGAACACCGCGAGGCGCTTTGGACTGAACGAGCTCTACGGTTACATCTACGGGGTGCTTTTCTTTGAGGATGAACCCATGAGCCTCGGGGAGATAGCTGATAAGACGAGCTACTCGCTCTCGCACGTGAGCACCGCGCTGAAGCTCCTTGAGAACATCGGGCTCGTCAAGAGGGTCAAGAAGCCGGGGGACAAGAGGGCGTACTTCACGGCCATAAAGAACATCCGCGAGTGGAGGAAGGAGGCCTACTACAAGAAGATAGTCGAGGACGTGCAGCAGACGAGGGAGAACCTGCTCAGGGCCCTTGAGGAGCTCGAGAGTGATGAGAGCGAGGAGGCGAAGCGCATAAGGGAGCGCATAGAGTTCGCACTGGAGAGGAACAGGATAGCCGAGAAGGTCGTTAAAATCTTCCTCATGAACGAGGAGGAAGCGGTGTTGAAGCTCATGCTCGAGTGCCTGGAGGAAAAGCTCGGACGGGCAAAGCTTTAAAAGGGACCCGTTTAAGTAATGGCGGTGGTCAAATGAATCCGTTGCTGGAGGCCTTCTGGTACATTCTTCCCGCGTACTTCGCGAACTCCTCCCCCGTCGTCTTCAAGGGCAAAACTCCCATTGACTTTGGAAGGAACTTCGTTGATGGGAAGAGGCTTCTGGGCGACGGCAAAACGTGGAGGGGCTTCTTCGGCGGGCTGACCGTTGGCGTTCTCGTATCGCTCATCCAGTATCACGCCCTGCCCTCCTACTACGGCTCCCTCAACGCGGCCCTCCGCCTCGGGTTTGCGCTCTCACTGGGCGCCCTGCTGGGCGACATCATAGGGAGCTTCGTGAAGAGGAGGGCCAACTTCCCGAGGGGCTATCCGGCGATAGGCCTCGACCAGTGGGGCTTTTTAATAACGGCGTTGATTCTGGCCTATCCCGTTAGAACGCTCGAAACGGGGCAGGTGCTCTTCCTTCTCGCTGTAACGCCCTTCATCCACTGGGGGGCAAACGTGCTGGCCTACACCCTCGGATGGAAGAGCGTCCCGTGGTGAGGCTTTTTCATCTTCCTCCCTGCTGAAAGGGAAGTTTTAGTTCCCGGTGGGGGATAAATTCTCCTCAAAACGTGCAAAAGTTTATATACCTTTCCGATAACCTACATCTGGCGTCCTGCAGGGGCGCCGAAAGTTGAAAGGTTGGATGGATATGTATAGGGACAATAGGTTTGGTGAAAGAAACTTTGAGAACACCGCGCCTGTGAAAGTGGGTGAAAGATACCGCGTCAAGATTGAGGGTATGGGAAGCGGCGGCGATGGAATCGCCCGCATTAAGGGGTTTGTTATATTTGTCCCGGACACGAAGGTTGGGGACGAGGTTGACATTGTCATAAACAGCGTCAAGAAGAGGTTCGCTTTCGCGGAGAAGATTTGATTCTTCTCCTTCCTTTTCACTTCATCGAAAACTTTAAATACTGACTTGCAAAAGCCGCTTATGAAGAGGCTTCATTCTATTCTACGAAGCAAAAGGGGTGTTGTAGTTGACGGGCCACATTAAAGGCACTACAACAGTGGGCATTGTATGTAAAGACGGCGTAGTCCTGGCAGCGGATAAGCGCGGATCCTACGGGAACATGATAATGACGAAGAACGCGACCAAGGTCTTCCAGGTGGAGGACCACCTCGCGGTAGCAGGTGCGGGAAGCGTTGGCGATATACTGGGCCTTGTAAGGGTCTTAAGGGCCGAGGTTAGCCTCTACAGAGCCCGCGTTGGGAAGCCCATGAGCGTGAAGGCCTTCGCAACGCTCACAGCCAACATCCTCCAGGGCAGCAAGTACTATCCCTACTTCGCGTGGTTCCTCATCGGGGGCTACGACGAAAGGCCGGGACTCTACTCCGTTGATCCAATAGGAGGCATCACGGAGGACAGGTACGTTTCGGCCGGCTCGGGAATGGAGTTCGCCTACGCGATTCTTGAGGAGAACTACAGGTCAAACATGACTGTTAAAACCGGCGTTAAACTTGCCGTTAGGGCCATAAACGCGGCCCTGAAGCGTGATGTTTACACAGGAGATGGGATAACCCTCGTGGTTGTTGATAAAAACGGCTACAGGGAGATGAGCAAGGAGGATATAGCGGCAATTCTAAAGGCGTTATAACTCTTCTGAGGTGAGGGCAGTGATAAAAAGGGAGACTTTTGTTGATGACATTCTCAAGGAAATGAGGGAGATAATCAACCAGATGGTGCCAAAAGAGGCGAAGATCACGGAGATTGAGTTTGAGGGGCCAGAGCTCGTCATATACCTCAAGAACCCCGAGACCGTTGTTAAGGACGGCGAGCTCATTAAAAACCTCGCAAAGGTTCTCAAGAAGAGGATAAGCGTGAGGCCTGACCCGGATGTTCTTCTTCCTCCGGAGGAGGCCGAGGAGAGGATTAAAAACATAGTGCCCGCGGAGGCGGAGATAACGAACATAAGCTTCGACCCATCCGTGGGTGAGGTTCTCATAGAGGCCAGGAAGCCGGGCCTCGTTATAGGGAAGAACGGTGAGACGCTGAGGGAGATAACCCAGAAGGTTTACTGGGCCCCGAGGGTTATAAGGACCCCTCCCCTCCAGAGCCAGACAATATACTCCGTGAGGCAGATACTCCAGGCGGAGAGCAAGGACAGGAGGAGGATTCTCCGCCAGGTGGGGAGGAACATTTACCGCAAGCCCGAGCTCAAGAGCGATTGGATAAGGATAACAGGTCTCGGCGGGTGGCGCGAGGTCGGGAGGAGTTCACTCCTCCTCCAGACAAACGAGAGCAACGTCCTCGTTGACTTCGGTATCAACGTGGCCGCGCTAAACGACCCCAAGAAGGCCTATCCCCATTTCGACGCACCCGAGTTCCGCTACGTCCTCAACGAGGGCATACTCGACGCGATAATCGTAACCCACGCCCACCTCGACCACTCGGCCCTGCTCCCGTACCTCTTCCGCTTCAACCTCTACGATGGGCCCATATACGCCACGCCGCCCACGAGGGATCTGATGGTGCTCCTTCAGAAGGACTTCATCGAGATACAGCAGATGAACGGTGTGGAGCCACTCTACAAGCCCAGGGACATTAAGGAGGTAATAAAGCACACCATAACCCTCGAGTACGGCGACGTGAGGGACATCTCGCCGGATATACGTCTAACCCTCCACAACGCGGGCCACATACTCGGCTCATCAATAGTGCACCTCCACGTGGGCAACGGCCTCCACAACGTGGCTGTAACCGGTGACTTCAAGTTCGTGCCGACGAGGCTCTTCGAGCCGGCAGTGAGCAGGTTCCCGAGGCTTGAGACGCTCATCATGGAATCAACGTACGGTGCCTCCCGCGACTACCAGCTCCCTAGGGAGGAGGCGGAGAAGAGGCTCATGGAGGTCATCCTGAGAACCATCAAGCGCGGCGGAAAGGTTCTCATACCTGCCATGGCCGTTGGAAGGAGCCAGGAGATTATGATGGTGCTCGAGGAGTACGCGAGGGTCGGGGGAATGGACGCTCCCGTTTACCTCGATGGAATGATATGGGAGGCGACCGCCATCCACACGGCCTACCCCGAGTACCTCAGCAGGAACCTGCGCAACCAGATATTCCACGAGGGCTACAACCCCTTCCTGAGCGAGATATTCCACCCGGTTGCGAACGCCAACGAGAGGAAGGACATCATAGAGAGCGGCGAACCTGCGATAATCATAGCCTCCTCGGGCATGCTCGTTGGAGGGCCAAGCGTGGAGTACTTCAAACAGCTCGCAAGCGACCCGAAGAACTCCCTCATATTCGTGAGCTACCAGGCGGAGGGAACGCTCGGAAGGAAGGTGCAGCGCGGCCTGAGGGAGATACCCATAGTGGGCGAGAGCGGAAGGACGGAGGTCGTGCACGTCAACATGGAGACCTACACGATAGACGGCTTCTCCGGTCACGCGGACAGAAGGGAGCTCATGAACTACATAGCGCGCCTCAAGCCGCGCCCCGAGCGCGTCATAACCGTCCACGGAGAGGCCCAGAAGTGCCTTGACCTGGCCTCAAGCCTCCACAAGAAGTTCAGCATCTCAACGCGCGCGCCCAACAACCTCGACGCCATAAGGCTTCGCTGAGGCTTATAGGAGGCCTTCCACCTCTTTTTCCACTTCTTCCAGCCTTTTTATTATGCCCTCTATTGCCTCCCTCAGGGGTCTCGCCCTGTAAACGTAGCCGATCCACCCTCTATCCACGAGGTTTCTCTCAACGAGTCCGAGGTTCAGGAGGTGCTTGAGCCTCTCCCTGACTATCCTCTCGGAGATTCCCAGCCTCTTTGATATCTGGCGCGGCGTTAGGGAGTCCTTCAAAAGAAGGGTGTATATCCTTATCTCCGAATCCGTGAGCTCAAACGTCCTGAAGAGTGAGTTTAGACTTTTGAGAAGCTCCTCCACGCCACCCACCATGAAGCTTTTTCTTCATACCTATTCACCACTCGGTGAAAAGGCTTATAAGGCTTTCCGGGCTACTAGGGCCGGTGATGGCAGTGATATCAGCGATGATAAAAAACACGCGTTTCCTCGATGGCAGAGCCTACATGGCCCTCATCGGATTTGCGCTCCTGCTGAACGTTGAAAACGCCAGCCCAGGAGTAGAGGCGATTGCTTTCGTGGCGGGAGTACTCTACGTGCTCTACGCCTTCTCAATAAACAACTGCTTCGATGTTGATACCGACTCGGTGAACCCCCAAAAGGCGCGCAAAAACCCCGTGGCCAGCGGTGAGCTGAGCTTCAGGGCGGGGGTGGTTTTTTCGCTTGCCCTTATAGTGACGGGCCTCGCGCTCTCCCTCCTGATCAACAGGGCCGCGGCGCTCACCTACGCTACCATGGCCCTGATAGCTACCCTCTACTCCGCCCCGCCGAGGCTCAAAGCGAGGGCAGTACTTGATGTGCTCTCCCACGGCCTCTTCTTCGGTGGACTGCCCTTCCTCTACGGTGCCCTGGTGGACGCTTCACTTACGCGGGAGGAACTCCTAATTGCCGGAGCTATAACCCTCTACTCCTTCGCCCTTGAGCTCAGGAACCACCTTGAGGACTACGAGAGCGACGTGAGGGCGGGCCTCAGGACGACGCCCATAGCCATTGGAAGGGAGCTTTCGGAGGGCCTCGTTGTGACCTTCTCCCTCGGGGCCATAGGAATGCTCCTGTACCTCCAGCACCCCCTGTTCCTCATGGCCGCCCCCCTGCTGGCCGTCCAGAGGGCCTACAGGGCATTTGACGCGGTGGTGGTCTTCCTCCTCCTCATCCACCTTATGCGGGGACTCCTATGGTAAGCTCCAGAACGAAGAGGTTCCTTTCCATAGTCGCCTTCGCAGCCTCCATTGCCTACCTGCTACGCCTCCTCGATATGGGGGAGCTCAGGGAGGCCCTTGGAACGGCGAGATGGCACTACCTGGGGCTGGCCCTTTCGATAGCCTTCCTTACCGTCCTCCTCTCCGCCCTCCGCTGGTACCTTCTCCTCCGCGAGGTGCAGGAGGCGGACTTCACGAAGACCCTCAAGGCCTACCTGAGCGGCTACTACTTCATAGCCATCCTCCCCCCCAGTGTCGGACACGCTGCCAAAGTGAAGCTCGTTGGGGGAGACTATTTCCGCGCGCTGTCTTCCCTCGCCATGAGCGTGGTTGTGGAGCTCGTGCTGGCCCTTTCAGCGGCCCTCATAATCCTTGGTTTAACCAGGGAAGGTATTCTCCTCCTTTTGCTCCTCCTCGCTGCCCTCGTCTATGAGCGCGGCTTTTACACCCTGGCCGATTCCCTCCTGGCCCTCCTCGAGAGGAGCAAGGTTGGAATCTTCACGCGCCTGCGTGATTACCTGGACAGGCTCCACAGGGGATGGAGGAGCGCCAAAGAGAACAAAAGGGCATTCTCCCTCTCCTTCCTCCTCGCGGGAGCCACGTTCCTCATCCAGACGATGGGTATAGTGCTCGTTGGGGCCGCCTTTGGCATGGAGGTATCTCTCCCGGCGGCGCTTAAGGGGCTCCTGCTGAGCATGCTCTTCGCCTCGATAAGCGGCATTCCCTCCGGTTTTGGAGCGAACGAGCTGGGAATCGTTCTGGGAATAGGGGCCTCCACGAAGGCGACGCTCGTAGCTTTCACGTACAAGTTCCTCTTCCAGTACGTATGGGCAATTGTGGGGGCGGTGGTGTTCTACACTTTCGTGGGTGGTGGTTCAAATGAAGGTGGCGCTCGTTAGCGACTGGTACTATCCAAAGGTGGGGGGAGTTGCTTCCCACATGCACGACCTCGCGCTTAAGCTGAGTGAGATGGGACACGAGGTAACCATAGTCACGAACGACAGGGTGACGGGGAAGGAGGAAGAGCTTGGGGCGAAGGGCATAGGCCTACTCAAGGTTCCGGGCGTTGTGAGCCCCATCCTGGAGGTAAACCTTACCTACGGCCTGAAATCAACAAGGGAACTCACCCCCTTCCTCGAGGACTTTGATGTAGTTCACTCCCACCACGCCTTCACCCCGCTCTCCCTGAAGGCGGTAAAAGCGGCGAGAAACCTTGAAAAGGCCTCCCTGCTTACCACGCATTCCATCTCGTTCTCCCACGAATCGCGCCTCTGGAGCGCCCTGGGCCTCACAATTCCCCTCTTCAGCCACTATCTGCGCTATCCTCACAAGATAATAGCCGTCAGCAAGGCATCGAAGGCCTTCGTGAGTCACTTCACGGACACCTCGGTGGAGGTGGTTCCAAATGGCGTTGATGACAAACGCTTCCGCCCGTCGCAGGGTGGGGAGGAGCTCAAGGAAGAGCTCGGCATAGAGGGGAACGTGGTGCTCTACGTTAGCAGGATGAGCTACCGCAAGGGGCCCCACGTGCTCCTCAACGCCTTCGCCGGGATTGAGGACGCCACTTTGGTAATGGCGGGAAGCGGTGAGATGCTCCCCTTCCTCAAGGCGCAGGCGAGGTTCCTAGGCGTTGAGGATCACGTCCGCTTCCTCGGCTACGTTCCGGATGAGATGCTCCCGAGACTCTACGACATGGCCGACGTCTTCGTCCTCCCCTCCACGACGGCCGAGGCCTTTGGCATAGTCGTCCTCGAGGCCATGGCCTCTGGAGTTCCCGTTATCGCGACGGACGTTGGAGGGATACCTGAGATAGTGAGGGAGAGCGAGAGCGGCCTCCTCGTGCCTCCGGGCAACGAGTTGGAGCTCAGGAAGGCTATAGAGCGCCTCCTTAAGAACGAAGAGCTCCGCGAGTTCTACGGGAAAAACGGCCGCAGGACAGTGGAGGAGAGGTATTCGTGGGACGTGGTCGCGCGGCAGGTGGAGGAGAGGTATTTGGAAGTTCTCAGCCGTTAAGTTTTTACACATTTTTTTCCAACTCCCTTCGGGAGCGGAGTTATGGAGCCCGTTGAGGAGATTGAAAAGAGGATAAAGCGACTTGAGGCGGAGATAGAGCTCGCCGAGAGCAGGCTGGAGTTCATGGACAGGGTTGGCGCCTCAAGCCGCTACGCCATCTGGGAACGCAGGGAGGAACCGCTAGATTATTACATGGTCTTCTTTTTCGTAGTCCTCCTCCTGAGCCTCGCGGTCTTCTGGTGGGTGAGGGCGAAGGTGGGGGTGTCCTACGTGTCGCTCCGCCCCTACATCGCGACCGCGGCGGTCCTCGGGATACTCCCTGTTGCCTACTTCATCATGCGGGCCCGGGGGAGGAGGAAGGACGCAAACCCCGTGGAGTACCTCGGGAGGCGGGAGAGCGCTGCCCGAACCGTCCTTAGGGAGTTCTACATCCCCCTGAGGAAGGCCGTGGAGGAGGACGACCGCGAGGGCATAAGGGCACTCGCCGATAAACTCATCACCGATGCGGCCCTCGCGGGGGATTTTGAGCTCCTGAACGAGGGCGATGCCAAACTCACCGCCTACGCGCTCTACCTCTACGCCGTTGGGAGCACGGAACAGGCGGGGGAGATGGTGGAGCTCCTCGAGAGGGCCCCCAACAGGGCCGTAAAATCACTCCTGATAAAAGCCCTTGAGGAGGTGGGAATTCATGAGGTTCCGGGTGAAGAGCAGGGAGACCATGAGGGAGCTGAGTAAGGAGCTCAGCAAGGCGGGGATAATGAACCGCACCGAGGAGAGGCTTGAGAGAGAGGTCCGCTACTGGGTTCTCGTAAGTGGAAAGCTGGAGGAACTTGAAGAACTCGCGGGGGGCGTTCCTGCTGTAGCTGAAGCCCTCGAGGAGTTCGTGGAAGCCTACGAGAGGCTGGAGGTGGGAGAGGTCGTTGGTGGTGAGGATGGAGTGAGTCCCTCACTCGTTGAGACCCTTCACGGGGCTGGGCTCATCGATGGGGAGGGGAAGCTCCTGGAAAAGCCGCCCCTGGGGTCTTTAACGGTAAACCTTCTCCTGCCGGCTGAAGAGTTGGACGAAGAGCTTGAGGGAGCCAGGCTAAGGGCAGCGGTGCGGTTCACGATGGCCCACTACGTTGAGGTGCTCGAGGTTGACGGAGAGCTCGTGGAGAGGGCCCTTGACATAGCAGAGGGATACGTGGACGAGGACGAGCTGGAGGAAGCGACTCTGGTCGGACTCGCGGAATCAGTTCTCGCCGAGACCGTTATGGAGTCTCTAAAGGAGGACAACAGGAAGGACGCGCTCATTGCCCGCGTTATGGAGAGCGTTCCCATCACGCTGGAGGACGAGGACGAACTTAGGGTGGAGATTGACGAAGAGTCGCTCGAGGAGTTCCTCAAACACCTCCAGAGGCTCGGATACCTCAAGGTTAAGGGCAACAAGATATGGTGGTAGGGGACGGAAAGACTTTTAACATTGTAAATGTAGTTTGGAGTGCAATTATGGTAATCGAAGAGGTGAACGGTATGGACAGGATTGCTAAGGCTAGGGAGATAATTGAGAAGGCCAAGGCCGAAAACAGGCCGCTCGTCGAGCCGGAGGCTAAGGAGATACTCAAGCTCTACGGCGTCCCGGTTCCGGACTTCAAGGTCGCCACCAACGAGGAGGAGGCCGTTCAGTTCGCTCGCGAAATCGGCTACCCCGTCGTTATGAAGATCGTTTCTCCGCAGATCATCCACAAGAGCGACGCTGGAGGAGTCAAGGTCAACATCAAGAGCGACGAGGAGGCCAGGCAGGCCTTCAGGACCATCATGGAGAACGCGAGGAACTACAAGCCGGACGCCGACCTCTGGGGCGTCATCGTTTACCGCATGCTCCCGCTCGGCAAAGAAGTTATAGTCGGTATGATTCGCGACCCGCAGTTCGGCCCGGCCATCATGTTCGGTCTCGGTGGTATCTTCGTCGAGATACTCAAGGACGTGTCATTCAGGGTCGCCCCGATAAGCAAGGACGAGGCCCTCGACATGATAAAGGAGATCAAGGCCTACCCGATTTTAGCGGGAGCGCGCGGTGAGAAGCCCGTTAACATCGAGGCCCTCGCCGAGATAATCACCAAGGTCGGCGAGCTCGCCCTTGAGCTTCCGGAGATCAAGGAGCTCGACATCAACCCGATCTTCGCCTACGAGGACAGCGCGGTTGCCGTCGACGCTAGGATGCTTCTCTGAATCTTTGCTTCCTTTTCTCCCACTTGTTATTCTGTTTTCCCTCACCCTCTCCTTCCGCAAATCTTTTAATCTATAACCGCCATTATTATAACGGTGATTATAGTAATGGCCATTATAAAGAGGAGAGAACTTGAGGAAGCCCTCAGGGCGAGATGGCTCCTCCTTTACGGACGAAGAAAAACAGGAAAGACCTTCTATGTGAGGGAGATGGGAGAATACTCCGGCTACTTCGTTGTGACGAGGGGAAAAAGCGTTGTAAACGTTGATACTGGAGAAGAACTCCCCGAAAGGGAGTTCATCAGGCTTCTCCCCTACCTCCTCCAGGGAAGCCGGGTGGTGATAGATGAGTTTCACCGGCTCGATGAGCCATTTTTTTCCCTCCTCCAGGGACTTTCCGGGAGGGGTGAGCTGACACTCATAACATCCACGAGGCATTACTTCAAGCGCCTGATAGGCTCTGGGAGTCCGTTGCTCGGCCTCTTTCACCTCCAGGAAGTTGGGCTCGTTGACCCAAGGGATGCAATAATCTACGTCCACGGGCTGGGCTATAAAGGGAAGACCCTTATGGAGCTCTCTTGTCTCCTCCAGGAGCCCTGGCTGGCCCCCTATGTAGAAACCTTTGGAAAGAATGCCCCCGGAAAGATTGGATACGTTCTCAGAGACTACGTTCCGAGTCTCGTTGGGGAGATATTTAATGAGGAGGAGCGGGAGCTGAGCAGGCGCTATTTTGCTATACTTGAGGCGGTGGCAGACGGAAAAAGAACCTCCGGAGAGATCGCCTCGGAGCTCTTCTCCCGGGGCCTTGTGGAAAAGAATTCTCCGGGGAGTGTGAGCCCCTACCTCGAAACCCTTGTTGGAATGGGGATTTTGGAGAGGGTTCCCTTCAAGGGCGGCAGGGGCAGAGGCTACCACTACAGACACCTATCCCCTGTGATGGACTTCGCATTCTACCTCAACTCAAAATACGGCTTTTTTGAAACTGGACTGCCGGAAAAAAGAATTGCTTCGCTACTTGAGGAGAGGCTGCCGAGATACATGGAGGGCTTTTTTGAGACGCTTCTGGCGAGGGAGCACGGTCTTCAACCAGTGAGAATAGAGCTCCCTGAACTTGAAGTGGATGTAGCCCTCAGGAGGCATAAGAAGCTCCATCTGGCTGCAGAGATCAAGTGGAAGGAAAAGATCACCAAAAAGGACATAAAGAACGCAGAGGATAAACTGAGCCGCCTCAATGCTCCCAAAAAGCTTCTAATAGTCCCAGACAAGTCGAAGATCCCCCAGGAGCCTGAGGGAGTTCATGTCGTTGACTGGAGGGATTTTCTAAAGCTCTCTGAGCGTGAATGACCTCCTGTTGACATCATTTGAACTGTATGGAGGGGCCACAATATCACTACCCATGTTCCCGTTTGCACTTCGAAGGGGAGAAAAGTTTAATAAGGATTTTTGAGTATTAGCTTTGATTGTTACCTATGTACGCATGGAGGTGCCGAGTTGAGATTCCTAATAAGACTCCACCCGGAGAATGAACCCTTCCGGATACCCTTCAACCACCAGCACTACCTTCAGGGATTGATATACCGCCGCATTCAACGCGTTAACCCAGATCTGAGCCTGAGGCTTCATCGCCCAAAGGTTCCAAAGCTCTTCACCTACTCGCTCTTCATGGCGGAGAGGAGAAAGCTTGCCGAAAATAAGAGCTCCCTGCTCGGCTACGGAAAGGGCTTTTTCTACTTCTCCACCGCCGTTCCCGAGATCGCGGAAGCTTTCATCGGAGGGCTCCTTCAGAACCCGGAGGTCGAGCTGTGGGGGGAGAGGTTCACCGTTGAAGAGGTCAGGGCTCTGGCCGAGCCCGAGAGGCTGAGCGGGAGGAAGTTCGTGACGCTGTCTCCTATTGTGGTTAGAACTATGAAAAAAACTCCCTGGGGCACATTAACACATCACTATTTGTCCCCTAATGAGCCAAAGTTCTACATGAATCTAAAGAAGAACTTAATGCGGAAGTTTTTCCAGCTCACTAATAGAGAGCCTCCTGAAGACTTCAGAATAGAAATCCTTCAAAGTAAACCGAAGAAGTTCACTATAAAGACTATAGGAGCAAAAAAGTCCGAGGTAATCGGATATCATCTAGTGTTTAGGGCCTTCGGAAGTGAAGACTTACTCAGAATTGGGTATCAGGCGGGCTTTGGGATTAACAACTCTATTGGCTTTGGGATGGTGAAGGTTGATGGGCGGAGAGGAACTTAGGTTCACAGGCAACTGGTTCATTGATGCTGGAATTTTAGGCTTTGTTAATTTGATGGAGGAAGTTTACGGATGGGACTTGGAAAAGCTTCAGGAGAGGGTCAAAGAAGAACCGGAGAAGGTTCATTACGGGTATTTTCCGCTGGCGTATTTTTACAGCTTATCTGTTAAAAGTGATGAGAATCGGAACACCTTATTGGAAGCCATAAAAGAGATTGAAGGGTTTGAAGGAGATAAGCACAAGTTACTTGAATTGGTCTGGTGGAAATACATAACGCGATTGTTCAAGGACGAGTGGATAAAGAAGAAGCTAGGAATTATGCATGCTAAGAAAACTGAGGATAGGAGATATAATGAGCTAATCCAAAAAAGAGAATATTATTTATCACAAATAGCGTGTAGTGATAAGTGCGAAGGTAAATTAAATTCTTTATTAAGATTGAGAGAATCCTCATGTAGAAATGGTAAGCATAATTTAAAGCTCAAGCACATAGAGATTCTGAAGGATATTCCCCTAGAGAACTTACCTGAAGAGTGTAGAAAATACCTTAGTGAAGCTATTAAGATTCATAGGGAGCTAGAGAGTTATCTCATCCCACAGTGGAGTTCCCTAACGAACATCCTAGAAAAAGACGCCAAAAATATGTTAAAAGACAGATCCAGATATTTTAGACTTCCAGTTGATAATACTTTTTTCAAAAATTTTATGTTCTTCAACAACAGCAAGGGTATATTAGAGCAACTTGCAGATTTAACACACCTAATAGATGGAGATACAGAATACAGCAGATACCTGCAGAAAATAGACAGAACGTTAAATAAGTTTCTCCCATCTGACAATGAGTTCCCAAATATTGCATACACTCCACTTAGAATTAAATCCCTCACAAGAAACACGCCCTATCTTTTTGTGTATCTACTTAGTTTCCTCAGCGCATTTACGAGAGTGCGGGGGGTAGGACGAGTATTCTTTTATGGGAGCACTCTAGAATTCACGTACACTGTGAACAAGCGCTTGAAATTGTTGATATCTCAAATTAATGATAGAAAATCCCTGTTTAAGATTACTTGGCAAGCTGTGATAGATAGTATAACAGAAAGCAGTGCTAAGTGGAGTTTAGAAAACATGTATTTAATCCAGTACTCTCGTATGAATCCCCAAACACAGTCATTAGTTAGTGTTGAATACATCGGCATACCCAAGTTCCATGCTTCTATAATCCTGGACGATGGTATCCGAGAGGCCATTAATACCTCTCTAAAAGTTGATCCTAAGAATCCAATATTAAATGCAAAAAACGAGAATGTGTGGGTTCTTGAATTCTTTATTAATCAGAAACCCCTATATCCCCTTGTAATGGCCTATGTATGGAGTGCCTTAAAAGGCAAAAATTATGTTAAATGGAAGACCACCCTCTATGCTCTCGCCATAGATGCAAAACTCAAAGCTAACAGCACGGAAACTAGCGTGTTCAGGAAATCTTTCCTAGAACGGCCAAAAGAGGCTGTTGCAGAGATAAAAGAGTATTACAAAGACATGATGAATGCTACTTGGAATATTGGCAAAATCTCCGGAAGTATCAACGGGAAGAACATAGTGTATCCACTCTTCTCAGCCGTCAGGAAGCATAACAGAAATGCCTTCGTGAATATTCTGCTTAGAGCACTCTTGCAAGCGGGAGACAAAAATGCTGTCTCACGCATTAACAGCTATATCTTCCGACACATCCTCAACAATGATACTTCCTGGGGGAATTTTGCTCTAGCCCTTGTTATTGGCCTTGCTGGGGGAGGTGCTGATGTCGGTTCAACCGGAGAATCTGAAGAAGGAGAAAGTTAGGAAATTAAGCCTCTCTGAGCTTAGGAGACTTAGGGAGCTAAGCTCCAAAACCCTTGGAAAAGCTGGCTCAGAGAACTATAGACAGAAGCTCGTATTTGACCTCCTCAATGCAGTGAGATCAAAGGACAAGGACAGGTTCCTTTGGGTTCTCCTAAGAGCACTCAATTCACAAGTCAAGGACAATCCCGAGGCTAAAAGGCTTGCTGGTCTGCTGGGCGAAGTTTTTCTTTCTTCGGGGGAGGACTTTGAGAAGGTTGCCTACTCTATCATACTCGGAATAATGGCTGGAGGTGAAAGCTGATGGGAAGGTTTTTGGTTATGGATGTGGTATTTTATGGGAGCTCTCTCAACTACGACCAGGGAAGCGGAAACTACCAAGAGCTCAAGAAGATAACCCGCTGGGACGGGAGACAGTACACATTGGTGAGCAAATACGCCCTTAGATACAGTATGCTCAATGACAGCGGAATCTTTGGGGAAAACGAGATTGCACCGGGGAATGTTTTCATAAAAGACACGGGCGAGAAAAGTAAGGGAGATGTTTTCAACCCCAAGCCCGACGTCCTGTTCAGCGGGGAGATACTCAAGTATCCTGAGTTCGACCTCTTCGGGTACCTCGTTACAAAGTCAGAGCCAACTCAGTCGAGAACTGCCCCAGTCAGGATAAGCCACGCAGTTTCGATGACACCGTTTTACTATGACTCCCACTTCAACGGGAACCACTGGATAGCCCAGAGGGCCCTAAGAGCTGGTCTCACTACGAAGCTTGAGCCAAACTTATTCACGGTTGAGGAGCATTATTCCTATTACATTTACACCATCGTCGTTGACGTTGATAACGTGGGAAGGTTCTCAGTGTTTACGACGAAAATAGACGACGTTAAGACGGTCCTTGATAACCTAACGGCCGAGGGCGAAAATGCAAAGAAGGTTGGAGAGTACAGAACTCTCCTTGAAAGCAACAATAAAGGAAAGAAGAAGGGGAAGAAAGAAAGTGCTCCAGCTAATTCGCTAACTCTTAGCTCTAAGGAGGGGAAGCTGGGAATAGCGGAGGTTAAGCTAGAGAAACTCAGGATACTCCCAATAGTTGACCCAACAGGCAACAATAAAGAAGTTAAGCTCTATGAGATTCAGTTTGACCTCAGTGAAGAAGCAAGAAAAGAGAGGATTCTCAAGCTTGTCAGAGCCGTTCTAAACCTCAAGAGGAATATTAAGGGGCGTCTGGAGGATCTTTCTCCAAAGCTTCTCATCCTTGGAATCTACAAGAACGAGCTCTATGACACATTTAAAGATAGAATTCAGCTCCTCGGGGAATTCGAGGAGGAAGAATATATTGAAGTTGAGGAGAAGGATGGAAAGACAACCAAGAGAGTCAAGAGAATTACAGCGGGCGAGAACGGCACGGAAGAATACATTGAGGAAATTGTTGAATCCAATTCGGAAGTCTCAAACGAGAAAAGTGTCCGCGTCAGAAGGAAGAGAAGCGTTTCAAGAAAAAGGACTGCAGTTTTCGAAATCAACGGGACGAACGGAAACATCAAGAAAGTGGAATCCAAGGAAGACATCGCGTGTTATATCGAAAAATTGCTGTTCACTGCAAGCAAAGATTGTGAGAAAGATAATGAAAACAGGGGGGATAACGATAGTACCATACCCAAGATTCTAATCTTCAGAGACCCCAGCATAGAAGTAAGACTCAAGTGATGCATTATGAGAGAGAAAACATTGTTCATAGAACTCTTTCAGCCCTTCGCTCAGTACCGCAATCCATTTACCTTTTACTATGGCCAAACTTACCCATTACCACCGAAGTCAACGATAATCGGGATGCTCCAGAACGCGCTCAACGACTGGTATGGTCAGGGAGAGAGGGTAAAGAAATGGTGGTCGCTGAAGGTCAGCATTCACGGTGGTTTCGAGAGCATCTTCTGGAACTATCAACAGTTAATAAAAGGCACGAAGACAGGCATTTCCCTAGTCCGCTTTAGAGGGCGGCCAACATTATGGAACCAAGACCGTCCGCTTTACGGATTTCCCCTCACTTCCCAAAGAAGCCCAGTCATCCAACAAGAATTATTCAACGGATGGCTTTACATCCTGATCAAGGGGGAGGAAGGCTTCCTCAACAAGATCAAAGATGCCTTAGAGAAGCCAGGGAAGGTTCTCTCTCTCGGCAGGAGCGAGGATGTAGTCTTTATAAGGAAAACTCGCTTCGTTCGGGAAGGAGAGATAAAACATAGCAATGCTAGAGAAATCGGCATTATATATCCCACCTACGTCTATGTCAAAGATCCAGAAAAAATACTGGCAAGACAGGAGTATCCAGTCTACTACATTCCAGTTAGGGTTATCTTCAGGAACAATGGAAAACCTGTCAGACGCAAAGCGGAGATAAATGAGAAAACCTTCAGGGACGTTGAGTTTAGGCCCGTAATCCATGTTGGTCCTTGGAAATATCTAGAGCTCGAGAAAAAGGTTCCCTTTGAAGAGTACAGATTGAATGACATGATTTTAAGAATTCCCGCTGGAGAGGAACATAAAGAGGGAGTTAGTGGGTGGTTGTGATGCCTCAGATGACGCTTGACAGGTATCAATTAAAACGCACTGAAGAGAAGTCTGCCCCAGAAACCGTTGATAATAAGCTCGTGGAAACTTTAAGAAAAATCCTCGCAAAGGGCAAGTCCAATGACATCCTCCATAATGAGGGATTTCCCCCCCATACGCTAGTTGGTCACGTTATACTAGCTCTAACTCGGTGTGTTGAGCTTGAGAGGTTCATTTCAAGCCTTGGAAGCATCAAATACCCTTCCCTTGCGAATCCAACAACCAGATACGCCTTCTTCAAAAACCTCGCGAAGGCCATAATAATTCATGATCTCGGAAAAATAAGTCTTGACTTCCAGAAGAAGCTCTACGCTCAAGAAAAAATCCCCAGTGAACCTTGGGAACTCCTCAGGGAAAGCAGAGATGTTAAGACCTACGGGGCGCACGAGCTGTTTTCTCTTCTCTGGAGCTTCGCCCTTCTGGGAGACAACAAAGAAGATGCAATGATTAGAACCACCGTGCTCCTCCACCACTACAATGAGTTCTTTTCTCAGGAAGAGCCGAAGATAACCAAGTTAATAGAGGGCGATAACTCTAGCGAGCTGAGATACCTTGAATTTCTAACATCCAACAGCAACCAACTTGAACCCCTTCTCATAGCTTATCTTGACGTGATAAAATGTGAACTTGGCAAGGTTGATTTTATAGCGGAAGCCGTTGATGAGCTCAAGAGTAGCCTGGACTTCTCAAGGCTTGAGAAACTTAAAGAACGTATGAAAATCTTTGGAAACGATCCCTCCAAGGAGTTTCCCATCTACAATCCGAGAGATCAAGAAGAGCAGAAAACATATGTGGACTTTCTTGTTTTCCTTGGAATGCTCAGGAGATGTGATTATTCTTCCAGTGGAAACTTTCCCATTGAGAAGATGGTGAATTTGGAAGAGGTTTTCAATGATCTCGATATAAAAATAGTGGAAACGATAGAGGAGAAACTAAAACAAGTTGGAACTACATTCAAAGGGCTATGGCAAAAGGACCTTCTGAAGAAACATGACTCGGATTACCTTGCAGTTATAGCACCAACAGGCTCGGGTAAAACAGAGCTGGCAGTTTTGTGGGCTAAAAATAAAGGTAAACTTATCTACACACTGCCATTGAGAGTTGCACTAAACGACCTTTATAGGCGCCTTTCCAAGGAATACTTCGATGACGAACACGTTGGTTTACTACACTCCACTGCCTTCATGGAGTACGTTGAGAACGCTCTATTGAGTACTGGAGTTGATGTAGATGAGAAAGTCAACTCCGCCAGTCTACTGGCAATGCCGGTGATGCTCTCAACCCCTGACCAGGTCTTCTTAACTGGCTTGAAATACTATGGTTCCGACAAAGTTGTCTCGGTTTACCCTGAGTCAGCAATAGTAGTCGATGAAGTTCAGGCATACACTCCTGAGATGGTGGCAGTCTTCCTAAAAACGCTTAAACTGATAAAAGACGCTGGAGGAAAGATTCTTATTATCACTGCCACTCTACCACCCAACATAAAGTGGTGCATTAGTGGTTTTAGCAAAGATGAGGCCAATAAACTTGGAGTCAATTTGGAAGAACTTCCGAACCCCCTATTTAACTTTAAGGTAGTGGACGTTGCAGAGGAGTTCAAAGGGAGAGAACAGGACGTAAAGAACTTAGCCATTAAGCGTCACAGAATAGAAACCATAGACGAGGCAATGTTCACATACGTTAAAGGAGAGACTGGAAAGTTAGTTCTTCAGCTGACAGAGAAGGCCTTAGAAGAGATAGTCAAGCGCTTGGAGGAATTTGAGAGCAAAGATCTCAAAACAGTTATGATCGTTGTGAATAACGTCAGAAAGGCAATTGTCCTCTATAAATTACTAAACCAGACTTCTGAAAAATGGGAAATGCACCTTCTCCACTCAAGGTTACCAGAAAAGAGAAAACAGGAGACCATAAGCAGGATACAGGACGTTCTCAGAAAATACAGGAAGCTTGGGGTTATAGAGAAGCCCCTTCTTCTGATAACCACCCAGGTTGTTGAAGCCTCTGTTGATGTTGACTTTGACGCGATGATAACCGAGATCTCACCAATTGACAGCCAAGTTCAGAGATGGGGGAGGATTTACAGAAATAGGGAACAAGACTATCCCTCTCTAATCCCAAACGTTGTCGTGTTCCTTGGCGTTGATAATGGTACCAACAATGTATATGGAGGTAAACTTGGAAAGGATGTTCTTGAAAGGACAGCTGAAGTGCTTAGAAATGAACTCAATGGAAAACTTGTGGGGTATCCAGAGGAAAGAAGAGCGATTGAAGAGGTTTATGAGGGAGAAATACTAAAGGAGTACATAAAGCTGATCTATGAGATTTATGATAAGCTCGACTATTTCACACTCGAAAAGAAGAGCGAAGCGCAGAGAGTTTTCCGCCAGCTCGGTGGGATGTACTTTGTTGTGCCAGCACTCATGAGGGAGGAATTTGGCGGTAATGAAATTGTAAAGGGATTCAGAAAACTTCTAAATGGAGACAAAAACTTCAAGCTTTCCTGGGAAGAAATTGTTCGGGAAGTCTATCAGGTTAGGGGGGAACTGAGCAGAAAGGAGCTTAACAACAAGAAATGGGAGCTCAAGAAAATCCTGCAGGAATATTCAGTTAACGTCCCCATCTGGTTTGTCTTGGAAGATTCAAACCTTCAAAGCGCACTTCACCGGACATTTAAGGGATATCCAATTGTGACATGGGATGAAAAGAAAGCTATGGATCTCTGGGAATACGGTGTTGATGAAGTAGTTAAAAGGGACTTAGATGAGGTGGATATTTGGTGAATTACGTGTCTACGTGTAGCAGCAATAACTGTAGCAAAAGCCATCCTAAAAACCGAACTAATGGAACGAATGAGTATCCACTCAACGAGCTCCTCATCGGCGGCACCGAAATCAACTACCTCTTCATATGCCCGACGAAGCTCTGGTACTTCTCTAAGGGCATCACCATGGAGCAGGAGAGTGAGTGGGTTGACCTCGGGAGGTTCCTCCACGAGCGGAGGTATGGGAACGAGGAAAAGGAAGTCCAGATCGGCAGTATAAAGATAGACTTCATCAGGAAAAAGGACTATATAGAAGTCCACGAGGTCAAGCTCGGCAAGAGCATGGAGAAGGCCCACGAGATGCAGGCGCTTTACTACCTTTACTACCTCAAGAGGCTGGGCATCGAAGCCAAAGCAGTTCTCCACTATCCAAAGCTCAACGAGACGAAGGTGATAACCCTCGATGGCAGGGAGGAAGAAGTAGAGGGGGCAATTTGGGAAGTTCAGCGGATAAAATCACTCCTGGCTCCACCCGAACCGGTAAAATCAAAGAAGTGCAGAAAGTGCGCCTACTACGAGCTGTGCTGGGTTTGAGGTGGTCGTATGGTTAGAAAGAAGCTAAAGCTCGGAGAGAAACTCACTCCTGAGGACATTGAGAGAACGATAGAGGCGGCCATGGATGAAAGCATAAGGGACCTCGTGTCACTACAAGAAGAACTCAGAGAGAAGTCAAAACACAAACAAAAGAGGTGAAGCACAGTGAGAAAGCGCTCCCTCACCCTCTTTTCCGACGGAAATCTCTTTCGACGGGAGAACACTCTCTACTTCGAGAACGTACAGGGAAGAAAGCCCCTCGCCGTTGAGGGCATCTACGACATCTACATCTACGGCCACGTCAACATAAGCTCACAGGCCCTCCATTTTCTGGCGCAGAAGGGAATAACCGTCCACTTCTTCAACCACTACGGCCACTACGATGGCAGCTTTTACCCGAGGGAGAAGCTCCATTCCGGAAACCTGGTCGTGGCACAGGCCGAGCACTACCTCGACCGGGAAAAGCGCCTTACTCTGGCGAAGCTCTTCGTGAGGGGAAGCGCCCTCAACATGGAGAAGAACCTGAAGCGCTGGAAGGTCGCCGATGGGTTTTCCGAACTCCTTGATGAACTCTTCGGAGAGCTTGAGAGCGCGGGGAAGATAACCGACGTCATGAACGTCGAGGCGAGGATAAGGCAGGAGTACTACACCCGCTGGGACAACGTCCTGCCTGAAGGCTTTAAGATCGTGAAAAGGACGAGAAGACCACCGGGAAACGAGATGAACGCCCTGATAAGCTTCCTCAACTCTCGCCTTTACGCCACAATCGTGAGCGAGCTCTATAACACCCAGCTGGTTCCAACGGTGAGCCACCTCCACGAGCCGGGCGAGAGGCGCTTCTCTTTAGCGCTCGATTTGAGTGAAATCTTCAAGCCAGTAATAGTAGATCGCATAGCGACGCGTCTCGTGAAGCAGGGAGCAATAAAGAGGGAGCACTTCAGGGGCGAGCTGAACGGTGTTCTGCTCACGAAGGAAGGCATGAGAACTGTCCTTGAGCACTACAACAGGGAGCTGGGCAGAAGCGTGAGGCATCCCGGGCTGAAGAAGAATGTCACGAAGCAGCGGCTGATAAGACTTGAGGCGTACAAGCTCATGAGGCACGTCCTCGGGATCAATGAATACGAGCCGCTGGTGGCTTGGTTCTGAGGTGATGTAAATGAAAAACCCTGACAAAATCGAAACTTTCAACAGAGAGATACGGAACAAAATAGCGGGGAGGAGGTCTCCGCGGAGGATATGGGTCACTTCCCTGAGCTTCTGCCTCCGGAGGGCGGCCCTCTCGACGTACCTTGAGACGTTCAAGTACGAGCGCACCGGAGAGATGCTCCTCGGGACTCTGCTCCACAGGTGGGTGCAGGATAACGTTGATCTGGAGGATATAGAGTTTGAGGTACCTCTGGAGTACAGAATCTCCGATGGATGGGTTCTCGTGGGGAGGGCGGACGCAATACTCGGGGACAGAATACTCGAGTTTAAGCTTAAGGGCTTCAACCAGGAGAACGGGCCGGGGAGCCTTGCGGATATGGAAGAACCATCGAAAATATGGAAGGAGCAGCTCAACGCCTACCTTAACATGGCCGGCCTGGAGGAGGGGTACATATACGTCTTCGACAGGGACGGCCTCGACTTCAGGCACTTCAGAGTGAAGAGAGACCGAGAGGCGTTTAATAAAATGATAGGGCGCGCAAAGATCGTCATAAAGGGCGTGAAGGAGCTTGAGCAGGGGAAGTTTCCCAAAGGGATAACTCCCAGGTACCCATGGGAATGTAAGTCATGTCTGTTTAAGCCCATATGTCGTGCTGTGGAAGACCATGAGGGGTCTAAATGATGTCCTCCATAGGATTCTTTTCCACTCCAATTATCTCCCTATTCGGCCCTGAGCGGAGTTTGTAGATGACGACCGAATCCTCATCCTCCTGAATAAGCTCCCTTATCCCCGACCTTATGCGCTCGAATTCCGCCCTCGTTACTTCACCCTCAAAGACGCTGTTCTGGACCCAGTGAAGGTGCTGACGCAGAAACTTCTTGATCTTATTCACGCGCTCAACCGAGACATCGTAGACCACTATGATGTACATGCAACCACCATAACCACTACGCGCCGAGTGTTTTATATTTTTGGGGGCACACATTTAAATCCCCCTGTTGCCAAAATGAGGGTTTGCCAACAAATTAATTTGAAAGGATATCTGCTGATCCGCCTTTGGAAGTCTTTAGTAACTTGTTGTTATTATCACTCAAAAAGTTATACGTTTCCGGGAATTTTGTAACGAAATTTTTCCGGAGTTTTGAAAGGCGGCCTGTCAAAACCTCTTGAGTATCCGTTCCTCATGCAAATTGGATATTCTCGAGTGAAAAGGTGAGAGAAGGTATTAATTCGGATTTACGGTTCTCAAAACGCTCGGGAAGTCTCATGAACATGGTTGGGCATATTCTCAACGGGGGAATGAGAGTAGGGTTCTGCCTAAGGGCTCCGTTTACAATCCTCGAATTGGGGGCTTCTGCGGGCTCTTTAAAGTACCCTTTGCGGAAAAGCTTATAAGATTCAAGTGCTCTTATCAGTTTAAAGGGCAAAAGAAGGAAAAATTCGCCCTGTTGCAATAAGACTCTAGGAGAATTGAAATAAACCGCACGCTCCGGGTCATTCATCGCCTCTTTTATGTTGCAATAAGACTCTAGGAGAATTGAAATCGACGTGGAGGTGTATATGCGGGGGCCGGACGGGGAGTTGCAATAAGACTCTAGGAGAATTGAAATCCGTTAGATGGCCTTATTCTGTGGTTCCACCCCGACGTTGCAATAAGACTCTAGGAGAATTGAAATAACTCGACAAAAGGCGCATACTCGACGTTAGTGCCCACGTTGCAATAAGACTCTAGGAGAATTGAAATTAAGGAGGGGCATAACGATGAGGGCGGACGGTGGGCA